>JAGOJA010000094.1 GCA_017995345.1 Flavobacterium sp. | reverse complement strand
ACAAACAACCGAATAAACTTTAAAATATGAAAGTTACCATTGTAGGAGCAGGAAATGTAGGAGCAACATGTGCGGATGTGATTTCTTATAGAGGAATTGCCAGCGAAGTAGTATTATTGGATATTAAAGAAGGTTTTGCTGAGGGTAAAGCATTAGATATCATGCAATGTGCTACTAATACAGGTTTTAATACCAAAGTATCAGGTGTTACCAATGATTATTCTAAAACAGCAGGAAGTGATGTAGTAGTAATTACATCAGGAATTCCAAGAAAACCAGGAATGACTCGTGAAGAATTAATAGGAATCAATGCAGGAATTGTGAAAACGGTTGCTGAAAATGTGTTGAAATATTCACCAGATACTATTATTGTGGTGGTTTCAAACCCTATGGACACGATGACTTATTTAGCATTAAAATCTACCGGATTGCCTAAAAATAGAATTATTGGTATGGGTGGAGCATTAGACAGTTCTCGTTTTAGAACGTATTTGTCTTTGGCTTTAGACAAACCTGCTAATGATATTTCTGCAATGGTTATTGGCGGACATGGTGATACGACTATGATTCCTTTAACGAGATTAGCTTCGTATAACGGAATCCCAGTTTCTCAATTTCTTTCAGAAGAAGAGTTGCAAAAAGTGGCTGCGGATACTATGGTAGGCGGAGCTACACTTACAGGACTTCTTGGCACATCAGCTTGGTATGCTCCAGGAGCTTCAGTTGCTTTCTTGGTTGATAGTATTTTGAATGACCAAAAGAAAATGATTGCTTGTTCTGCTTTTGTAGAAGGAGAATATGGTCAAAATGACATCTGTATAGGAGTACCTTGTATTATTGGTAAAAATGGAGTGGAAGAGATTCTTGACATTAAACTAAATGATGCAGAGAAAGCATTATTTACCAAAAGTGCTGATGCGGTTAGACAAATGAATGACGCTTTAAAATCGATTTTGGTATAAAAATTACATAAAAGAAATGGAAGACTGCAACTTTGCAGTCTTTTTTCTTGAGATTAATTAATAAATAAATTGGTTAATCTTAGCGTTAATTATATATTTGCTCGGTTTAAAAAAAATGAGGCAGCTCAAAATGTTCTTTTTTAATGTAAAAAAAGAATCTAAAGTGTTGTAGTATAGGGTTTAAAGTAAAAATAAATAAATAAAAAATAATTAATTTTTAGTAATAATGCAGAATAAAGGACTTATTAAATTTTTCGCAATTCTATTTGCATTGGTAAGTATTTACCAACTTTCTTTCACTTTTGTTGCAAGCAAAGTAAAAAACGATGCAAAATCTTTTGCTAATGGGGATTCTGAGAAGGAAGTAAAATATTTAGATTCTATTGGTAAGGAGAAAGTATTTAATCTTGGTTTTACCAATTTTACTTATAATGAAGTAAGTGATAAGCAAATCAACAAAGGTCTTGACTTAGAAGGCGGTATCAATGTCATACTTCAAATATCAGTTAAAGACATTTTAAAAGGATTATCTAATAATTCTAAAAACCCAGTTTTCAATAAGTCTTTGGCAGATGCAACTGCAAATCAAAAAGGAAATCAAACCTATTTAGATGCTTTTTACGAGGCTTTTGATGCCAATTCAAAAGGAACTGTAAAGTTGGCTTCTCCTGATATTTTTGCAAATAGAAGTTTACAAGGTGAAGGTGGAGTAGATTTTCAAATGACAGATGCGCAAGTAAAGAAAGTAATCTCTAGAAAAGTTGATGAGTCTGTAGAAAGTGCTTTTGGTGTTTTAAGAAAACGTATCGATAAGTTTGGTGTAACGCAACCTAATATTCAAAAATTAGGAGAATCAGGAAGAATCCTTGTGGAGCTTCCAGGTGCTAAAGATGTAGACAGGATTAAAAAATTATTACAAAGTACTGCTCAATTAGAGTTTTGGGAAACGTATAAAATTGAAGAAATTGGTAATTTCTTAATGGCTGCAAATGAGTCATTGAAAAAAACTGAAATCAAAACTACTGAGGCAAAACCATTTGTGAAAGATTCTTTAAGCGCTTTGCTTTCGGATAGTAAAGATTCAACTACAGCTAAAAAAGGAGGAAATCCTTTATTTGATAAAATCATTGGTCAAGGTGGTGGTCCAGTTTTAGGGCTTTTCTCTCCAAAAGACACTGCTGTAATAAACGGGTATTTGAAAAGAGCTGACATCAGAATTTTATTGGCAGCGGATCAACGCTATGCAAAATTTGTTTGGGGTATGCCAACTATAATCAAAGATGCTAAAGCTAAAGATGTTGAAGTTCTAGAATTATATGCTTTAAAAGGAAACAGAGATAATGTCCCTGCAATGGCAGGTGGTGTGGTTACTGATGCAAGCGATACATTTGACCAAATGGGTAAGCCAGCGGTTTCTATGCAAATGAATGGCCAAGGCGCAAAATCTTGGGAAGAATTAACAGGTAGAGCATTTACTCAAAAAAGTAATATTGCTATTGTTTTGGATGATGTGGTTTATTCTGCACCAGGAGTTTCTAGCGGACCTATTTCAGGTGGTAGATCTGAAATTTCAGGCGATTTTGATGTTACACAGACTAAAGATTTAGCTAATGTACTAAGAGCAGGTAAATTACCAGCTGCTGCAGATATTGTTCAGTCGGAAGTTGTAGGACCATCCTTAGGTCAAGAAGCGATTGATAATGGTACTAACTCTGCTTTGTTAGGGTTATTTATAGTATCGCTTTGGATGGTGATTTATTATGGTAAAGCTGGATGGTATTCTAATATTGCGTTAGCAGTTAACTTACTTTTCTTATTCGGAATTTTAGCGAGTATTGGAGCAGTTCTTACATTGCCAGGTATTGCTGGTATCGTATTAACAATGGGTACAGCTGTTGATGCAAATATCATTATTTACGAAAGGGCAAAAGAAGAATTACGAGCGGGTAAAACGCTTGACGAAGCCATTAAAACTTCTTATAGTTGGAGAGGTGCGATGTCATCAATTACTGATGCTAACGTAACACATATCTTAACGGGAGCTGTGTTGTTTATTTTTGGTTCTGGACCAATCAAAGGTTTTGCTACTACATTATTGATTGGTATAGCAACATCATTATTTACTTCTATTTTCATTGCACGAATCTTTATTGATTGGAATATTAACAAAAAGAACAATTTGACGTTTGTTACTAATTTTTCTAAGAATATGTTTAATAACTTTCATTTTGATTTCTTAGGAAAGAAAAAATGGACGTATTTAATTTCAAGTATAATTGTTGTTGTTAGTTTTTCTTCATTAGCAATTAATGGTCTTGATGAAGGTGTCGATTTTGTTGGAGGAAGAACATTTCAAGTGCGTTTTGAAAAGCCAATTGAAACAGAAACTGTTAAAGCAGAATTGGCTAAAGTTTTAGACGGTAGTGCCGAGGTGAAAGTCTTTGGTAGTGACAATCAATTAAAAATAACGACAAAATACAAAGTACAAGAAGCAGGTACTAAAGCTGATGAAGAAGTAAATAGATTATTATTTGATAATTTGAAGCAACATTTTTCTGCTGATATGACCTATGAGAAATTTGTAAATGCGTACGATGGTAAAAATTTAGGGATTCTACAAGCCTCAAAAGTGGGTCCAACTGTAGCAGAAGATATTAAGACAAATGCGTATTGGGCAGTACTTGGATCTATGGCTATGGTGTTTTTATACTTGATGATCAGTTACAGAAAATGGCAATATAGTTTAGGAGCAGTTGCTGCTGTTGCGCATGATGTTATTTTCGTATTAGGAATTTATTCTTTATGCTACAAATTCATGCCTTTTGGTATGGAGATCGACCAGCACTTTATCGCCGCAATTCTTACCGTTATTGGATACTCCATTAATGATACTGTTATTGTATTTGATAGGGTTAGAGAATATTTAGCGGGTAAAACAAAAGGATCTTTTGCTGATATTGTAAATCAATCTATTAATACAACCATGTCAAGAACAATCAATACGTCATTAACAATGATTGTAGTATTATTGATCATGTTTATTTTTGGAGGTGAATCGATTAGAGGATTTATATTTGCGATGTTAATAGGTATTGTAGTAGGAACCTATTCTTCATTATTTATTGCAACGCCAATCCTTGTGGATACGATTTCAAAAGAAGATATTAAATTAGTTGAAAAACAACATCAAGAAAGCTAACGTAGTTTCTTATACGTTTTTTAAAAGAGATTCAGCGAAAGTTGAATCTCTTTTTTTATAGGTTTAATAGTCCAAAAACAGCTGCTGAAAATGGTGTAAAAGTATTGTAAAATATGTTGTTCCAAAAAGTTTATTGAAATCCGTTTCGATAGAAAAATATTTTTGAAAGACTCAAATTACCCAGTGCAAACGTATAAAAACCTTGGTATAACAATTCTTTAGAATCAGTTTTTAGACATTTAAAAGGCAATCTGAATGGTTTACAGAGGATTAAAGTTTGGCGAGCAGGAATAACGCATTAGAAAGATATTCGTATTATATAATTAAATCGTAAATATTTTTTTTACTATTTTGGATTGCCAATAAAAAAAGGATAGCTAAAAACTATCCTTTTCAATTATCGTATAATCATTAAATTTTGTGCTAATTGATTGTTCCTCAAAGAGTCAATGTTCTCCCCAATTTGACAGGAAAATTTAACTAATCTAAAACGAAAAACCACCAACTATTTTTGGTTACAGTAACCAATTTCTGAAGTCATAAAAATTTTGAGGAGCCACTCCATGTCCCACGGGATACTCTTTGTAAGTGATATTTATCCCTAAATTGTTTAGTATTGCAGGTGTTTTTCTTGCCCATTCTATTGGGATTACCTGATCTGATGTTCCGTGTGAAGCAAATATTTTTAAGTTAGTAAAGTTGTTTTTAAGATAATCCTCTTTTACGATTTCTAAATTCAAATAACCACTCATGGCCACTACTTTTTGAACTTTTTCTGGGTATGAAAGTGCCACAGCATAACTCAAAATAGATCCTTGGCTGAAGCCAACTAAAGCAATTTGTTTCTCATCAATGGGATAAGAAGCAACTAACTCATCAATAAATCTAACGATTACATCCCTTGAAACTTTGGCTTGTTCGTGGTCTGAAAATTTGTTTTCATCAGCGTCAAAATTGATGGCGTACCAAGCATAACTACCATATTGCAGGTCATAAGGGGCACGTGCTGAAATAATGTAATAATTATCCGGAAGTTCGGCTGCAAAAGAAAATAAATCTTCTTCATTGCTGCCATATCCATGCAACAAGAGGATAAGAGGATTTTTATCTAGTTTTATTTTAGGTTCTCGTATTTTGTATTCTAAAGATAAATTCATGGGGTTATGATATGTTTTTAAGCCATTGTTGATAATAAGTTCCCAATAAAGGAACTGGTTTTGTTTCTCCTTTTATAGCGCTGGTAATACCATAAGACCATAAAACCAGCACAAAAATCCACATGGGAGCTGAAATCATTAAGCTATTAAAATTACTTATGATTAATCCAAGTGATATAAAAGTTAATGTAAGTCCCAATCCTTGGCGAATGTGAAAAGAAGCAAACGCATTTTTGTCTTCGGAGTTCATGGACATCGCTATAAATACGCCAATACCCAAGATATAACTGGTTATGGCTGCGCTCTTTCCTGACTCAGAATTATTATTATTATTCATTTTTCTATGCTAAAATTAATTTTGCTTGATTGATAATTCCATACACTTTTCCTTTAATTTCTGTTTGCAGAAACGCTGAGTTTTTTGATTTGGATAAAATGGATGATTTTATAAAAATGCTTATTGGTTCTGGATTAAATAAGGTAATATTTGCACATGATCCCTCATTTATGGTTTGGATTTCAATACCAAATCTAGCTTTTCCAGTAGTCAATTTATCGATGACGGTTTCTAAAGGCAATACGGTCATTAAAGCACCAAAAGCACTTTCTAATCCTATTGTTCCATTTTTGGCACCATCAAATTCCATTTTTTTGTGCTCAATGTCCATCGGATTATGATCGGAGGTAATCATATCGATCGTTCCGTCTTTTATTCCTTTCAACAATGCTTTCCGATCCGTTTCCGTTCTAAGTGGCGGAGAAACTTTATAACGGGTATCAAACCCTTCCAGTTTATCGTCGGTTAAAACCAAATGATGAACTGCTGCGCTACAAGTAACATTTAGTCCATTGGCTTTAGCCTCTTTGATTAATTGAACTGATTTTTTAGTTGAAATTGTCGGAATATGAAGTTTTCCTCCGGTATATTCTAACAGAAATAAATTTCTTGCGATTTGTAATTCTTCAGCAAGATTAGGAATTCCTTTCAAACCTAATTGAGTTGAGACAATACCTTCATTCGCCACACCATTTCCTTTTATATTTTCGTCTTGAGAAAAAGCAAGAAGTAATCCATCAAAATCTTGAACGTATTGCAAGGCTATTTTTAGTAAATTAGCATTGTCTAAACTTTTATTATAATCTCCAAAGGCAACAGCTCCCGCTTTTTTCATATCATACAATTCCGCCATGTCTTTTCCTGCACTTTCTTTGCTTAAAGCACCAATTGGATACAGTTGAGTTGCAAATCCTACTGCTTTATTTAAAACAAAATTCACTTGGGATTGATTGTCAATAATAGGGAAGGAGTTGGGTTGTAATGCAATTGCCGTAAAACCACTTTTGGCTGCTACATTAAGTCCGTTTGATAGGGTTTCTCGGTCTTCAAAACCAGGTTCTCCAAGAGAAACACTGCTGTCAAACCAGCCTTGAGAAACATGTAAATTATCAAGTTGAACTTCCTCTATTTTATCAAGATTTGGAAGCGACTTTCCAATTTTTTTTATAAAACCATCAACAATTAAAATATCTACTGTCTTATTATGAAAAGGACTTTTCGAATCAATAATTTTGGCGCTTCTGATGATTAATTTCATGTTGATTTTTTAAGTATTGGATCTTGGTTAGTTACTTTACGAATCGTATAATTGCCATTTCGATTATTAGAAACAACAGTGCAAAGATAACAAACCATTTCCAAATTTGATTGTCGGTTCTGTCAGTTTGTAAAGTGTCGAAAAAGGATTTTATAGATTCTGCTGTTTTATAATCAGAAAGTCTATTTTCATTGGCTGAAGCCAAATCACTTTCGGTTCTATTGTAATTGAAACTGATGTTTTCAATCCATTCTTTTTTATTATAAATGCTAAAATTCCCCGCTTGTTCTGGATAATCATTAAAAGTCATTTTGACTTTAGTATTGAAAATTTGCTGAATGGGAATAAATTGTTCGGCCAATCCTTTTACCGTTAAAATAGCCTCTTTGTTTAATGACGCTTCTGTCAAGTGCGGCTTGTTATCGCCAATAATCAAAGCATTTACACCGTTGTTTTGATTGTTCATCGCCATTTTGTAAAATGTAGGCACAATCAATGGGGATTGCTGGAAATTTGAATTTTCGATGTTGATAGGAGCGGCAAAAACGGCTACTGCTGCAACTGAATTTGCTATTGAAGTCAAGAAAACACTTTGATCTTCATACGATAAAGCGGCTGGACTAGCGCTTGATAATACAAAGGAATTTTTCGTCTTTGGATATTGAAAATTAGTCACCTTATTTTCGAAAACACTATTGAATATAGGATGATTGAAGTTGATTTTAGTAATTAGTTTTTCTCTGTTTTCTAAGGATTTGATTGTTAGTTTTCCAAAATTCGATACAAAAGAATTCAAATTTGTAATTGAACTTATTGCCGAAGGAATCACAATCAAATTACCGCCTTTTTCTACAAAAGACTTCAAAGTGGTCGACAAAGCTTGAGGAATTTCATCCAACTCATTTAGAACTACCACATCTTGTTTTTCGAGTTTACTGTAATCTAAGGCGCTTAAAGTATAATTACTGAAATTGAATTCATCACTGGTGTAAATCCGAGAAAGGAAGTTACTTTTCCCCAGTTCTCCAATGCTAATAATGTTTATTTTCTTAATTTTTGAAATGCTAAAATACAAGCTGTTATCATAAGGCAATCCATTGTCTACTATGGAAACATAACCGTGAAAAGCTTGTTTTGGAATGGTAAAATTGATGCTTTTTTTCTTTGTGTCTAAAGTTACCGTAGTCTTCGCAATAAGCTTGTTAGCATTATATAAAGAAATAGGAATTGGGTTGAAGTCATCGCCATAACCCGATAATTGAACGCTAATTTCATAAAAATTTTCTAATGTTTTATGGATAAAAACGCTATCAATAGCAACATTGTTTTTTTGTTCCGCTTTTGGAATTATAAATATAGGAGAATCTGTTGCATCACTATTTCTTAGCTGTTTGTAATCAAGGCCTACGGCATCTGTAATGACTATGATTTCCTTTTTAAAAGCTGATTTGTGTGCTTTTAATTTTGCCATTACAGGGTCTACTTGGAAAGGAGTAGCGCTGTATTTTAGATTTTGCAAAGCACTACGAATAGATTTTATATCCGTATTCCAATAATTTTCGGAGTTGGTGAGCAACGAAAAATTCATTTTTTCCGGAGTTTCTTCGAGAAGTTCCTGAACAGCTCTTTTTAGCAATTCTCCTTTTTTTCCTTTGGCTTGCATACTAAAGGAATTATCTAAAATAATATACAATTCGTTGCTAGCATTTTTACTGTCTTTTGATTCAAAAAAAGGTTGCGCAAATGCTAAAATAATAAATATCAGTACTAATAGTCGACAGGCTAGCAGCAACCATTTCTTTATTTTTGAGCTTTTTCTTGTTTGGATGGAAAGTGCTTTTAAGAAACGAACATTGGTGAAATATTCTTTTTTAAAGCGGCGTAATTGAAATAAATGAACCAAAATTGGAACAATCAACAATAACAGAAAGTATAAAATTTCGGGCTGTTTAAAATGCATTCTGAGGTTGAGTTTACTTCACTAGATTTTATTTTCAATGGAATTTTTTGAATTCCAAAAATCAAAAATACAAATTTGCTGACAGTTTTTGATCAAGTTGTCATAATTTTTGCGAGGAACAAACAATTGACATTCATTATGGATATAATCTGTATTTTAGCTTTTCATTTAAATTTTAAAACATGAAAAAAACAGGCACTATTCTTCTTTCTATTTTTACTTTAGTCACACTACAGGCTCAAAATAATAAATTCAATTTACTGATTGGGACCTATACCCAAAGTTGCGATAGCAAAGGGATTTATGTGTATGATTTTGATTCAAAGACAGGTGATTTTAGTTTTAAAAATGCTACCGAAAAAGTTGTAAATCCAAGTTATTTGACTGTTTCAAAAGAGAATAAGTATGTTTATTCCGTGAATGAATTTGGAGCTGAAAGTACGGTAAGTTCTTTTAGTTATAATCCAACAAGCGGAAAATTAGATTTAATCAATACGCAAAGTTCTAAAGGGGCGGATCCCTGTTACATTATAAACGATGATAAAAATGTTATTGTTGCTAATTATTCTGGAGGGAATATTACTGTTTTGGGTAAAAATAACGATGGAAGTCTTGCCGAAGCAAAACAAGTTGTTCAACATTATGGAAAAGGGATTAACACGCAAAGACAAGAAGGTCCTCATGTGCACATGGTTCATTTTTCTCCCGATAAAAAATTTGTTTTGTCTAACGATTTAGGAACTGACAAAGTATATTCTTATGCCTATAATCCTATTGCAGCAAGTACAGTTTTAGAATTAAAAGATAGTATTTCAGTTAAATCTGGAAGTGGACCAAGGCATTTAACCTTTAGCAAAGACGGTAAATTTGTTTATTTATTACAAGAACTTGATGGCGGTCTAACAATATTTAGTTACTCCAACGGGGTATTGAAAAAAATAGAAGAAACTACTATTTTAGGAAACGACTTTAAAGGAACATTCAGTTCCGCAGACATTCATATTTCGCCAGACGGGAAGTTTTTATATGCTTCTAATCGAGGTGAAGCCAATACTATTACAATTTTTAAAATTATAAAAAACGGAAAATTACAAATGAAAGGGCAAACCAGTACTTTAGGAAAAGGACCTCGAAATTTTGCAATTGATCCAACTGGAAATTTTCTTTTGGTTGCACATCAATTTACCAATGATGTTGTGATTTTTAAAAGAAACAAAACTACGGGAATGTTATTAAATACTGGAAAAAAGATTACTTTGTGCTCGCCGGTTTGTTTGGTTTTTACAAAGAATTAAAATAGTTGTATTCAAGAAAAAAGGCTGAATATTGTCATATTTACCCTTTTTTTAGTGCTATTTATTTTTGTCTTTTCTCTTTTTATCTCTGGTTTTTAGCATGTTTCTATTTACAGAACCGTGCGTTTTTTTCTTGGTTACTCCAGGGCCTCCTAAATTGACTTTCTTATTCTTTTTGCTTTTTTCTTGAAAAGCACCATCTCCGTCCAGTTTTTGTTTTTTCATCAAAAACTTAATCGGTTGTCTGTCTTTTTCAGGTTCGATTAATTTTGATGAAACTTCAACGGTTTCTGGGAAAGGCTCAATGGCTAATTCCATATTCATTAGCACTTCAACTTCCACCTTCGATTCTTCTTCACGAGGCGCAATAAAACTAATTGCAGTTCCCGTTGCATCTGCACGACCAGTTCTACCAATTCTGTGCATGTACAATTCTGGCATTTCTGGCATTTCAAAATTGACAACATGAGTAATGTTTGAAATATCCAAACCTCTCGCCATAATATCAGTAGTAATCAAACCGCGTAAATTCCCTTCTTGGAAAGAGGCCATTGTACTCAAACGATAATTTTGCGATTTATTGGAGTGAATGGCTCCAAATTGCCCCTCAAAATCCTCTTCGATTCGGTCAAGGAGCATGTCTGCAATCTTCTTGTTATTCACAAAAACCAAAATGCGGCTCATGTCCTCATGAGAGTCCAATAAGTGTTTTAATAAATTTACTTTGGTATTAAAGTTAGGAACCTGATAGGAAATTTGTTTGATGTTTTCCAATGGTGTTCCTGATGCCGAAAGCGTTACTTCTTCAGGGTAATCAAAATAATCATTCAAAATGGCATCTACTTCGTCAGTCATAGTTGCCGAAAATAGAATGTTTTGACGCTTTTTAGGCATCATGGCCAAAATAGAGGTCAGTTGAGTACGGAAGCCTAAATTTAGCATTTCATCAAACTCATCAATTACCAATTTTTGCATTTCTTCAAAACGAATTACATTATCTAGTGTTAAATCCATGATTCTTCCAGGAGTCCCCACTAGTATGTCACAACCTGTGTAAACTGCTTTCTTTTGAGTATTGATGTTGACACCCCCAAAAATTCCAATAGTTCTAACCGACATGTATTTTGTCAATTTTTCAACTTCTTCCACAACTTGAACGACAAGTTCACGTGTAGGAACCAGAATTACTATTTTTGGGGTGTGACCTGGAGTAAATTTATATAATTTCAACAAAGGCAATAGGTAAGCAAATGTTTTACCAGTACCTGTTTGAGCAATTCCCATCATATCTCTTCCGGACATAATCACAGAAAAAGTTTTTTCTTGAATAGGAGT
>JAGOJA010000093.1 GCA_017995345.1 Flavobacterium sp. | reverse complement strand
TTTGGAAGTAAACAACAAGGTGGTTTTATAGATATCGTTCAGCCAATTTTAAATCGTACAATGTTAGGTTGGGAAAAGGCAACATTAAATGTAGCTTGTAGATTAGAATATGTAGATTGGAATGTAGGTAAATTTAACGAAACAGGTGGTAATATAGGTGAAGATTTATGGAGTGTGGTTTCTGCTATTAGTTTTAGACCAAATAGTCAAACAGTTATTCGTTTAAATTATAGATTACTAAAACAACGAGATATACTATCAAATCCACCATCTATAACAGATGGATTCAATTTTGGGATATCAACTTATTTTTAAAATAATAGCCCAATTTGTAATTATTTTTATTTTTTGTAAAAATATACTACTTTTACAACGATGAAAATCTTAAACATCATATTATCAATATATATAGTAATGCTTACTGCCTATCCTTGTGCAGATAAGCATAATGATGTTACTACTATTTCATCAAATTCACAAGCTCACTCACAACACAACCATTCACACGATGAAGAAACAGATTTATGTTCTCCATTTTGTGTTTGCAATTGTTGTGGTCAACAAACATTAACCTTTTTAGAAGTTCAATCTTTTCAATTCTTAGTTCGATTTCAAGAAATAAAAACTTCCATTTCTTTTTATAAATCAACTTCGTTTTCAAATTTCTACGGAAGCATTTGGCAACCTCCACAGTTAGTGTAATGAAGCCCGAGTAATTTCGGGTTAACATGTTGTGTCTTTTAAGCAACTTAAAAAAAGAAAACAGTTCTCTGTTTATTAATTCATTATACCATAAAAATGTTAGATAAAATCATTCATTTTAGTATCAATAATAAATTTATTATTGGGCTTTTCACACTCGTATTAGTTATCGTTGGTAGTTATTCACTTTATACTTTACCAATTGATGCATTACCAGACATTACAAACAATCAAGTACAAATTATTACAAGTTCGCCTACTTTGGCAACACAAGAAGTAGAGCAATTTATTACCTATCCAATAGAGCAATCGGTTAAATCAATTCCTGATATTGTTGAACTTCGTTCAATAAGTCGTTTTGGATTAAGTGTGGTAACTGTTGTATTTAAAGAAGAAGTAGATATTTATTGGGCAAGAGCACAAATTTCAGAACGAATAAAAGAAGCCGAAAACACCATACCAAAAGGCGTTGGAACTCCTGAAATGTCGCCAGTAAGTACAGGTTTAGGCGAAATATACCAATATGTAGTATTTCCCAAAAAAGGGTACGAAGAAAAATACAACGCTACTGATTTAAGAACCATTCAAGATTGGATAATAAAGCCCCAATTAATCGGTACAAAAGGTGTAGCTGAAGTAAATACTTTAGGTGGAAACCTAAAACAATATGAAATAGCTGTTGTTCCAGACAAGCTAAGAAGTATGAATACAACCATCACTGAAATATTTGAAGCATTAGAAAATAATAATGAAAATACAGGTGGTGCATACATAGATAAAAAACCTTATGCTTATTTTATTAGAGGTGTCGGAATGGTCAGTAGCATCGACGATATAAATAAAATAGTGGTTAAAAATCAAAACGGAATTCCTATTCTTATTCGTGATGTTGCAAAGGTTCAAATAGGTAGCAGTATTCGTTATGGTGCAGTTACAAAAGATGGAAAAGGCGAAGAAGTGTCAGGAATGGTAATGATGCTTAAAGGTGAGAACAGTGGTGAAGTAGTTAAGGTGGTTAAAGACAAAATGGAACAAATCAAAAAATCACTTCCCGAAGGTGTAGAAATTGAGGCGTTTATGGACAGAACCGTTTTAGTAAACAAAGCTATAAGTACAGTTCAAACTAATTTAATTGAAGGAGCATTAATAGTTATTTTCATTTTAGTATTACTACTTGGTAATTGGAGGGCAGGTTTAGTGGTTGCTTCGGTTATTCCATTGGCATTATTATTTGCCATTTCTATGATGAAACTTTTTGGAGTTAGTGGTAATTTAATGAGTTTAGGTGCTATCGATTTTGGGCTAATTGTAGATGGTGCGGTTATCATTGTAGAAGCTATAATACATCGACTCCAAGTTAGTAATAAAGGCAAACTCACCACTCAAGAAATGAATGACGAAGTATATCAAGCATCATCAAAAATTAGAAGTAGTGCGGCTTTTGGAGAAATAATAATCTTAATTGTTTATCTTCCTATCTTAGCTTTAGTAGGTATCGAAGGAAAAATGTTTGGTCCAATGGCACAAACGGTTTCTTTTGCCATATTAGGAGCATTTATATTGTCTTTAACGTACGTCCCTATGATGTCGGCTTTGGCATTAAAAAAACAAACAGGACATAAAAAGAATTTTAGCGATAAAATTATTGATGCTATCTATAATTTTTACACTCCAATTTTAGAAAAAGCACTACAAGTTAAAGCAGCAATTATTGCGGTTGCCATTGGTTTATTTGTTGCAAGTTTATTTGTTTTCAATTCGTTGGGTGGTGAATTCATTCCTACATTAGATGAAGGTGATATTGCAACACATTTAATCATTGCATCAGGTAGTTCATTATCTCAAGAAGTAGAAGCAACCACGCAAGCAGAAAAAATATTAAGAGATAAATTTCCCGAAGTAAAAATGATTGTAACCAAAATTGGTTCGGCTGAAATTCCTACTGATCCAATGCCTATTGAAGCAGGAGATATGATTATTCTCTTGAAGGATAAAAGCGAATGGACTTCCGCAGAAACAAAAGAGGAACTAATGGAAAAAATGGAACATGCTTTGTCAGATATTCCAGGTGCGTTTACTGAGTTTTCCCAACCTATTCAAATGCGTTTTAATGAGTTAATGACAGGTGTAAGAAGTGATGTTGCCGTTAAAATTTTTGGTGACGATATTGATATGTTAGTTAGCAAAGGTGAAGAAGTAGTGCAGTTAATTAATGGTATTGAAGGTGTTTCAGATGCTAAAGCAGAACGTGTAGCAGGTTTACCACAAATAACAATTAGATACAATAAAGATAAATTAGCATTATATGGTTTAAAAATTGGCGACTTAAATAAAGTTGTTCGTATGGGTTTTGCAGGAGAAACAGCAGGAGTTGTATATGAAGGCGAAAAACGTTTCGATTTAGTTGTACGATTAGATAATGATAGTCGAAAAGATATTGAAAATCTAAAAGCTCTATTTGTAACCTTACCATCAGGTAGTCAAATACCTTTAGAACAAATTGCAGATGTAAAATATGAAGATGGACCAATGCAAATTTCTCGTGAAAACGGAAAACGTAGAATTGTTGTAGGTTTCAATGTTCGTGGTGCTGATGTAAAAACAGTAGTAGAAACCATTCAAGCTAAATTAGACGATAAACTAAAATTACCAGAAGGATATTATACTACTTATGGCGGACAATTTGAAAATCTTATCGAAGCAAACAAACGACTTTCTGTTGCTGTTCCTATTGCTTTAGGATTAATTTTAGTATTACTTTATTTTACATTTAATTCAATCAAACAATCTTTATTAATATTTACAGCTATTCCATTATCTGCCATTGGTGGTATTGTGGCGTTATGGTTACGAGATATGCCGTTTAGTATTTCCGCAGGAGTTGGATTTATTGCCCTTTTTGGTGTAGCCGTATTAAATGGTATTGTGTTAATTGGATATTTTAATGAACTTAAAAAGCAAGGTATGGATAATGTATATGACAGAATAAAGGAAGGAACTAAAGTAAGATTAAGACCTGTAATATTAACTGCTGCAGTAGCTTCTCTTGGATTTCTCCCAATGGCTATAAGTAGTAGTGCAGGAGCAGAGGTTCAAAAACCATTAGCAACTGTTGTAATTGGCGGATTAATAACGGCTACTTTATTGACATTAATAGTTTTACCAATTCTGTATTTATACTTTGAAAAAGGCATAAAAATTAAAAGAAAAACTATGAATAATTCGGCTTTAGTAATTGCTTTTTTACTAGGTTCATTTACTGTTACCGCACAAGAAACTCAGAAACTTGATGTAAAACAAGCACTTGAAATTGGATTAAAAAACAATCAAAATATTCAAGCTTCAGAATTAGAAGTAAAAATGCAAACGCAAATGCAAAAAACAGCATTTGAACTTCCTAAAACGGAATTGTTAGGTACTTTTGGGCAAATAAATTCGCAAGCTCAAGATAAAAATTTTAATATCAGTCAAAGTTTTAATCCTTTTCAAATAAGTGCAAAAAGAAACTTGCTTAAAGAATATAGTAATGCTAGTGCAACTAAATTAGGTGTTTCAAAACAAGAAGTAACCTATTCAATTAGACAATCTTGGAATACCTTATTGTATTATGAAAAAGAAAATGACGTTTTAGAAAAGCAAAATGTGGTAATGCAAAAATTTGTAAAGTCAGCTAATTTAAAGTTTCAAACTGGTGAAACAAATGCTTTAGAAAAAACAATTGCATCGGCTAAACAGCAAGAATTAGAACAAAAAATCAAGCAAAATAAAGCACAAATTGCAATTGAAAAATCAAAGCTAAAAGTAATTTTAGATCTAAAAACTGATTTTATAGCAATAGACACTTCATTTGTGCCATATCCAGCTATGGCAAAAGTTGATAGTTCAATGGTAAAACAAAATCCAATAGTTCAATTAGCAAATCAACAAGTTCAAATAGCGCAAGCAATACATAAAGTCGAAAAATCTGCATTAAGTCCAGATTTTTCAGTTGGTTATTTTTTGCAATCTATTACAGGTAATCAAGATGTAAACGGAACATCAACCTATTATAATAATTCTCCTCAATTTCAAGGATTTACAGTTGGTATTGCAGTCCCTCTATTTGCAGGGAGTAATATAGCAAAAGCGAAAGCCGCAAAAACAAATATTGAACGAGAACAGAAAAATGCAGATTATATAAATCAGCAATTCAAAAGTCATTTAGAACAACAATCAGAACAATTAACCACTTATGGTTCATTAATTGAGTATTATAAAAACACAGCAATGCCAAATGCTAACTTAATCATCAAAAATGCAACAAAAGGGTATCAAAACGGCGATATTTCTTATGTGGAATATGTTCAAAGTATAGAAACAGCAAGTCAAATTCAATTAAATTATTACGAAGCGATTTATAATTATAATCAAACTATAATTACAATTCAATATAGTATCAATCAATAATAAATAATAAAATGAAAAAATCGAATATAATATACGCATCAATAGTAGGAACAATAATTCTTGCTATTATTTTATATTTTTCTTTACGCCATACAGAAGGTGATGGACACGTACATGCAGATGGTGAAACGAATACCGAAGAAAGTCATTCTGAAGAAAAAGAACCAACAACAATTAAAGAAGTGGAATTAAATGAAGCACAGTTTAAAGCATCAAGTATAGAATTAGGTACTTTTTCAGATAAAAATTTAAGCGAAGTAATTAAGGCAAATGGATATACAAAGTTGCCACCACAAAATCAAGCTGATGTATCTGTTTTTACTACAGGAATTGTAAAAACAATAAATGTAATGGAAGGACAAAGAGTAAGTAAAGGACAAACTATTGCTACAATTGAAAGTCCTGAATTTACTAAAATTCAAGAATCTTATTTAACTTCAAAAAGTAATTTAGAATATTTAAAATTAGAATTTGAAAGACAAAAAACATTAAGTGATGAAGAGGTAAATTCTAAAAAAGTTTTTCAAAAAACCAAATCAGATTATGAAATTGAAAGAGCAAGATTTAATTCATTGCAAAAACAATTAAATACTTTGCACATTAGTGGAAATGGAAATTCTACTGCTACAGTTCCTGTTATTGCTCCAATTTCAGGAAATATTACAGAAATTTATATTAAAATTGGTAGTAATGTTGAAGCTGGTAAACCTTTAATGAATATAGTGGATAATTCTAAATTACACGTAGATTTATTAGTGTATGAAAAAGATTTATTTAAAGTAAAACAAGGACAAAATGTACGTTTTATTCTAACAAATCAAGATAATACTGAAATTAATGGTAAAATATTTAGTGTTGGTAAATCATTTGAAAACGAAACAAAGTCAGTTGCTGTACACGCAGATATTTCAAACAATCAACAAAAATTAATACCAGGAATGTATGTAAATGCACTTATAGATGCAGGAGCAAATACAGTTAAAGCTTTACCTTCGGAAGCTATTATAAAAGCAGATGGTAAAGAGTTTATTTTTGTTTTAGAAGAAGGTCACAAAGAAGAAGTTGCACATGACGAAAAAGAAGGACATAATCACGAAGATGGAGATAAGCATGAAGAAGCTGAAGGAAAAACATTCCATTTTCAACGTATTGAAGTAAAAACAGGAACTACACAATTAGGATATACGCAAGTAACATTACTTCAAAAAATAGAACCTAATGCAAAAATTGTACTAAAAGGAGCGTATTATGTACAAAGTCATTTACTAAAAAGTGAAGGCGGTGGCGGACACGCACATTAATAATATTCAACAATAATTCATCTAAATAAATAAAATTATCATGAAAAAATCAATTTTAATTTTGGCTTTTACCATTGCAACATTAAGTGTAGTTTCTTGTAATAAAAATGAAAAAACAGAAGTTACAACTGAACACGAAGGTCATAATCACAAAGAAGGCGAAGCTCATAAAGTAGCTTATGAATGTCCAATGGATTGTGAAAAAGGAAAAACATACGATAAAAAAGGAACTTGTCCAGTTTGTAAAATGGACTTAATAGAAGCCAAAGCAGATAATCACGAAGGACACGACCATTCGAAAGAAAATCATGATGGACATAATCATTCAGAAGAAGGTTCTGAGAAAAGCCATGAAGGGCATGACCACTAATTAGCTTAATTATAATGAAACTTAAAACAAATATAGATAAATTAGGTACAATAGGGCTTTTCATAACAGCCCTATTCTCCCCGTGTTGTTTCCCTTTTTATCGAACAAAAAGATTCTAAACTTTAAAAATAGTTGAATTATGTTACAGCTTTTAGATTTTACTGGAGAAAATATTATTGCTACAAGAGCGAATGACTTATTGGGTATTAAAGATTATGAAAAAATTCATCCGTTTATTCATAATATTATAAGCACTGGTAGAAAAGTGCGATGGTATTTTGAAATGGATGATGGCTCTGGTTCAGATTCGACTGGTTTTTGGGAAGACGGTATAATTGAAATTGATTATGGCAATATGAAATTTACTCATTCCGATGATATAGAAACTATTGCAATTGTGGGTGATAAAAAGTGGGAAAAGTGTATGCTTTCAATAATGAAACCATTTACAAAGGCAAATCTGAGATATTTTGAATTATCGGAAAAAGAAAAAGCGAAAGAATGGATTATAAATGAAGTAAAATCGAACGAAATTATAACTAAATAAAAATTAGTTTTCTTCCAAATAATATTTATTAAAAATACAAGTATGCAATACAATTTAGCAATTATAGGTTCTGGACCAGGTGGATATGTAGCCGCAATTAGAGCCGCACAGTTAGGATTAACTGTTGCCATCATCGAAAAATACAGTACTTTAGGCGGAACTTGTCTTAATGTAGGATGTATTCCATCAAAGTCATTACTCGATAGTTCCGAGCATTTTTTTAACGCAACACATACATTTGCCGAACATGGTATAAAAACAGGTGCTTTAGAAGCCGATATTGTACAAATGGTAACTCGCAAAAATGGGGTAATCAGAAAAATTAATGACGGAATTAATTATTTGATGCAAAAAAACAAAATTACAGTTTACAATGGTTTGGGTTCTTTTACAGATAAAAATACCATTAAAATTATAAAAACTGACAATACAGAAGAAAGCATAACTGCCGACAATGTTATTATTGCAACAGGTTCAAAACCAACAATTTTACCTTTCATTCCATTAGATAAAAAACGAATTATTACTTCTACAGAGGCATTAAGTCTAAATGAAATTCCTAAAAATCTAATTGTCATTGGTGCAGGCGTAATTGGAGCAGAAATGGGTTCGGTATTTGCCAGATTAGGGTCAAAAATTTCCTTCGTTGAATTTGCAGATGCTATGATTCCTACAATGGATAAAACGATGGGAAAAGAATTGCAAAAATCGATGAAAAAAGATTTCGCACCTAATTTTTACTTCAGTCATAAAGTTATAAAAGTTGAGAATACAGGTAACGAAGTAATAATAACAGCCGAAATTAACGGACAAACTGTAGAAATAAAAGGCGATTATTGCTTGGTAGCAATAGGCAGAAAGCCTTATACAGAAGGTTTAAACATAGAAATACTCGGGATTACTTTAGACAAAGGAAAAATACCTGTAAACGAAGCAACATTAGAAACTGATGTAAAAGGCATTTATGCAATTGGCGATGTAATTCGTGGAGCAATGCTAGCACACAAAGCATCAGAAGAAGGCGTTTTGGTTGCCGAGATTATTGCAGGTCAAAAACCGCATCTCAACTATAATTTAATACCTAACGTAATCTATACTTGGCCCGAAGTTGCCTCTGTAGGTCAAACCGAAGAGCAATTAAAAGAAAAAGGAATAAATTACAAATTAGGAAGTTTTCCTTTTAAAGCGCTAGGTAGAGCCATAGCCAGTGGAGACGAAGATGGTTTGGTAAAAGTTTTAGCCGATAAAATAACTGATGAAATACTAGGTGTTCATATTATTGGAGCAAGAGCAGCAGATATGATTTCAGAAGCGGTTTCTGCAATGGAATTTAGAGCATCTTCTGAAGATATTATAAGAACCAGTCATGCACATCCAACTTATACTGAAGCATTTCGTGAAGCGTGTATGGCAACAAACAATAAAGCAATTCATATTTAAGATTAAAAATTACTGAAACTTTAAAAATATGGATATAAAAATTGAATTAATTATAGTTTCCAAACTTATTGTTTCCTTCCTTTTAGGAGCATTCATTGGTTTAGACAGAGAAAGACACGGTAGAGATGCTGGAATAAGAACTTATGCGGCCGTTTGCATTGGCGCAACATTGTTTACGGCCATTGCAACACATATAATTAATGATACTGGAGCTGCTTCAAGAATTATTGCAAACATTATCACTGGAGTGGGTTTTCTTGGAGCTGGTATAATATATCGCAATAACAGTTTAGGAACATCGCATGGATTAACAACTGCAGCTACCGTTTGGTGTACATCAGCCGTAGGTGTTGCGGTAGGATTAAATATGTTTATCATAGCAATAGTAGGAGCTTTGGTATTATATTTTTTACTTTCATTACACCATCAAAAATGGTATGCAAAATGGAAACAAAAAATGATTCATAAACATGGAGAAGAAAATGAGAATAATTAATACCAGAAAACTATAATTTGAATAAAATAAATATGTCAACAGAAACAACAACATCAGCAGGTAATAAACACAACAAATCCTTAAAAATTGTCTTTTCAATAACATTAGTATATTTCATCGTTGAAGTAATTGTGGGGTTCATGTCAAATAGTTTAGCCTTACTTTCAGATGCCGCACACATGCTCACAGATGTGGCTGGACAGGTATTGGCACTTTTTGCAATTTGGATGGCATCTAAACCTCGAAATAGTAAAAAAACATATGGTTATTTAAGAACTGAAATATTTTCTGCTTTGATTAATGCAATTGTGCTAATATTTATTTCTGGTTATATTTTGTATGAAGCCTGGCAAAGATTTCAAGATCCACCAAAAGTAGCAGGATTCTCAATGTTAATTGTTGCTTCAATTGGATTGATAATCAATTTAATATCTATGAAAATTCTTAAATCGGGTTCAGAAGAAAGCATAAATATTAAAGGAGCATTCTTAGAAGTTGTAGCTGATATGCTCAGTTCTATTGCGGTTATTATTGCAGGAATTATTATTTTGTCAACAGGATGGCTGTTAATCGACCCAATCATAAGTGCGCTAATTGGTTTATTTATTTTGCCCAGGACATTTGGTTTACTAAAGGAATCAGTTGATATTCTGTTAGAAGGTGTTCCCAAAGATGTAAACTATGATGCAGTAGAAAAATACATTTCAAAAAACCCGGGTGTCGATTCCATTCATGATTTGCATATTTGGTCACTAACCTCTGGTGTAAATGCGTTGAGCGGCCATATTATTATGAAACCGGAAACTACCATCACAGAAATGAATGACATCATTTTTAAAATCAAAAAAGAATTGAATTCCAGTTATAAAATAAGTCATACCACATTAGAAGTCCATATAAATAAAGAAGATTACACATCAAATAGTATCTGATCGTCGCCAAAATTCATTATACGGAAACAATGGCATAAAAATTGCATATATGAATCATAGAAATAACATAAAAAATTTAAAAGATGAACAACAGGCTCAATTGCTGGAAATGTGTATTAATGCTATCTGCTTTAATTGGATTGGTTACAAGTTTTCAGGCATAACATTTCGTAAATAAACAAGTTTAGGTTGTAAATAGTAAATAACTATTTTGCAACCTTTTTTTATATAATTTAATAAAGTATAAAATGATAAATAAAGACCCAAAACACGAGCACACTTATGATGCACAAGGTAAAATGATGTGTTGCTCACAGGAAGAAAAAATAAATAAATTAGCGGATAGACCTTTAAAAAAGAAAGTCCAAAAAGAAAGTTGTTGTGGCGATGAGGATAACTCAAAAATAGTAAAAAAACAAAGAGAGGTTCACAATGATGGTCACGATAATGACCAAAACAATCATGAAGAGCATTCAGATGATGATGGACATGACCACGATCATTCAAGCGAGGGAAAATCAACCTTTCAAATGTTTTTACCAGCAATAATAAGTTTCGTTTTATTATTAGTTGCCATTGGTTTTGATAATTATTTTACACAATCTTGGTTTACAGGTTGGGTACGAATTGCTTGGTATCTTGTAGCTTATATTCCTGTTGGAGTTCCTGTTGTTAAAGAAGCTTTTGAAAGTATTAGAAAAGGTGATGTCTTTTCAGAATTTCTGTTAATGTCAATTGCAACAATTGGAGCATTTGCAATAGCTGAATTTCCTGAAGGTGTTGCCGTAATGTTATTTTATGCGGTTGGAGAAGTATTTCAAACTCTGGCAGTTCAACGAGCCAAATTAAATATTAAGGCTTTATTAGACCAAAGACCTGATGAAGTTACTATTTTAGAAAATAATGTAGCTAAAACAATCAAAGCTTCAACCGCAAAAATTGGAGATATTATCCAACTTAAAGCAGGTGAAAAATTAGGTTTAGATGGTGAATTACTTTCTGATACTGCTTCTTTCAACACCGCTGCATTAACAGGCGAAAGTAAACCAGACACAAAAGCAAAAGGAGAAATAGTTTTAGCAGGAATGATAAACTTAAATTCGGTTTGTCAAGTAAAAGTAACTGTTGCTTATACGGATAGTAAATTATCAAAAATTCTTGAAATGGTACAAGATGCAACGTCTAAAAAAGCACCAACAGAATTATTTATTAGAAAATTCGCAAAAATATATACTCCAATTGTAGTTGCTTTAGCCGTTGCAATATGTGTGTTGCCAATGTTTTTTGTTTCAGATTACCAATTTAATGATTGGTTGTATCGAGCATTAATTTTCTTGGTTATTTCTTGCCCTTGTGCTTTAGTTATTAGTATTCCTTTAGGATATTTTGGTGGAATTGGAGCAGCTTCTAAAAACGGAATTCTTTTTAAAGGAAGTAATTTT
>JAGOJA010000022.1 GCA_017995345.1 Flavobacterium sp. | reverse complement strand
AAACAAACAAAATATAACGAAATTATTTACTTGGTTAATCCTAGGTATGATGCGGATTCGATAGTTATAGTATTCTAAAAAAATCACTTTAAATGTATGAAATAATGAAATTACCTGTTTTAAATAGAGTTTTAGGTTTGTCATTACTATTGTTGTTTTCTTTTTCATGTGCAAGTGATTTAGATTATAATCAAGTGAATGATTTAAAACTGGAGCCTGTTTTTGTGGCTAACTTAGCGTATTTTGATATTCCAGCAAATGGATTTGTGACAAATGGTGTAGAGCAAAACCTGATTTTTGATACGGCGGATGTTGATGTATTCAAGGATAATTTTTTTAGAGATAATTTGAAAAAAGTGGAATTTCTGTTTGAAATGGAAAACACCATAAATAGAGCGTATTTAGTAAATTTAGTATTTTTGGACAATAACAATCAATCACTTCACACTATAAATTTGACTATTCCAGCGTATGTGGGTTTGGAAAATAAAGTGACGAAGACTGAAACATTTGAAAATGCCCAACTTGATTTATTAAAAAGAACAACAAAAATTGCTTTTACATTGACGATGTTGTCGGGCACTCCATTGAACCAGAGTAGTCCAGGTCGATTAAAACTGCGTTCTGGTATAACCGCTTATTTAGTAGTAGAATGAAAAAAATAATCTTGATTTTTGTTCTAGTTGCAACGCTAAATTGTTATTCACAAAACAAACAAATTTTATATAATTTCACTTCAGTGCCACAGTCTTTGATGACTAATCCTGGTGCGGATTTCAAGTACGATTGGTATTTTGGAGTTCCTTTGTTGTCTGGGATTTCGGCAAATGTAGGTTCTAGCGGTTTTTCGGCCTATGATTTGTTTGCGGATAATGGTGTCGATTTTAATGTAAAATTACGAGAGGCCGTATTCTCTTCTACGAGAAAAGACAGAGTAGCCATCAACGAACAAATAGAAATTTTCAACGGAGGTTTTAAAATAACAGGTCAAGAAACGGATTCCTATGTTTCATTTGGGATGTATCAAGAATTTGATTTATTAAGTTATGTTCCAAAGGATTTAGCCGTTTTAGCTTTAGACGGAAATAATGACTATTTGGGTAAAGTTTTTAATTTAGGAGATTTGAGTGCAAAAGCAGAAATGCTGTCCGTGTTTCATGTTGGATTTCATAAAAATATCAATAAAAAATTTATTTTAGGACTACGCGGGAAAATTTATTCTAGTATTTATAATGCTAATTCTACTAATAACTCAGGATATATTTATACTATTCCTTCAGATACAGGAGTCTATGAACAGATGATTTATTCGCAATTACAACTCAATACCTCTGGAATTGCTAAATATAACGATGAAAATAATGATCTAAATCTGGTAAAAGACATTACCAAAAGAGCTTTTTTAGGAGGTAATTTAGGTTTGGGTTTTGATGCTGGTTTTACCTATTATCCAAAGAAAAACATACAGCTTACAGCCAGTGTTATCGACCTAGGTTTTATTAGGCATAGCAAAGAAGTGGAAAGTTTGACGTATAAAGGAGCCTATAAATACGAAGGAGTGATTCCAAAATTCAGTTCTGGAAATTCAGCTGAAAATGGATACCAAGAGTTCAAAGATGCCATTCCTTTGGATACTTTATATGCTAGTTATACCACTTGGCGCCCTGTAAAGTTCAATTCTTCGGTTCAGTATTCGTTTGATGAAGAGCGACCTGAAGATTGCAATTGCCTCAATTATGACCCGGAAACTATTTATAAAAGTGCTGTTGGCGCCCAATTATTTGTTATGTCCACGCCACGAATGCCGTTAGTCGCTTTTACCACGTATTATCGAAGAAAAGTTTTCAAGACATTGCAAATGAAAGCGACGTACACCTTGGATTCATATTCTTACACGAACATAGGTTTAGGATTATCCAGTACTTTTGGACCTGTAAACTTCTATGTTCTTGCCGATAATCTTTTAGAATATAAAGATGTTACCAAGGCAAACAGTCTTTCTTTTCAGGTAGGGCTAAATGTCATTTTTAAGAATAGTAAAAAATAAATCTCAGTTTAAAACTGGGCTTTTCTTCGTTTGAACCCTTTGTAAATTTCTATCCAAAGTACCGAAACGAGACCCACTGCAATACTCAATGCGATTTGGGAACCCGAAACTCTTTCGAATTCAAAGAAAGCAGCAAATAATGGGACAAATAACAAGCAAGCTGTCATTATAATGGTTACGCTAATAATCATCAAGACTAAATTGTTTTTGTATTTTAATGTTGTAAATATCGAATAATAAAAAGAACGATTTGTAAGTGTTAGAAAAATATTGGACGAAATTAAAGTTAGAAAAACTACTGTTCTGGTCGCACTTTCAGAGCAATTTGTTGCCACACAATATTGGTAGACAAATAAAAGTCCCAAAGTAATAACAAGCCCTTGAATGATGCTGATGATAATTTCTTTTAGTTTGAAAAATGTACTTATAAAAGGTCTGGGTTTGACCAGCATCAAATTGCGTTCCATGGGTTCATTTTCATAAATAATGGAACAGGTAGGACCCATAATTATTTCGAGAAAGATAACGTGAACCGGTGAAAAAATATTGGGGTAAATCCAGCCTAATGCCAATGGAATAAACACAATCATAATGATTGGAATGTGGATGGAAATAATATATTGTATGGCTTTTTTTAGATTGTTGTATATTTTTCTGCCCATGGCAACGGCATCAATCATTTTAGAAAAATCATCATCAATAAGAATCAGGTTAGCGGCTTGTTTAGCAATTTCAGTTCCCTTTTTTCCCATTGCAATTCCTATGTGAGCTGATTTTAAAGCAGGTCCGTCATTTACGCCATCGCCCATCATGGCTACGATTTGATTGTTGTCTTTGAGCGCTTTTATAATTTTAAGTTTGGCTTCGGGAAACATTCTCGTAAAAATGGCCGTTTCCATCACTTTTTCTTTAAGTGTTGCATCGTCCATGGCCATTAATTGATCTCCGTTTAGCATTTTATCGGCATTTCGGAAACCAATTTGTTTGGCAATTGTCGCCGTTGTTTCGGCATTGTCACCTGTAACTATTTTTACCTGAATACCGGCGTTGTATAAGGTTTCGAAGACTTCTTTTATATTCGCTTTTGGAGGATCATAAAAGGCAACCAATCCTTTGAAAGTAAATGAGAAATCCTGTTGCTTTTTAGGGTAATCCGTCCCTGAAAATTCAGCCACGCCTACACCTAATACGCGATATCCTTCCAGAGCCATCTTAGTCATGGCAGATACAACTTGTTGTGTTTCTTTTTCGGATAGATTTGATGTTGCAATCAATGCTTCGGGAGCACCTTTGGCAGCAATAATTCGCGTTCCAATTTTATTTTCGAAAATATGGGTCATCATGGGTGGTTTTCCATCCAATGGATATTCATGAACTAATTTAAAATTAGTACGTTCATCTCCTGTTTTTAACTTCGAATAGGCATCATGTAATGCAATTTCCATGGCATCAAATGCAATAGGTTCGCTGGCCCACATAGCAAGACTAAGTAATTCGATATCATTATTATTTGCATCAATGTTGCTTTGTTTGATGGTGTCATCAGAAAAAGTGTACCACTGTGCCAAACTCATTTTGTTCTCTGTAATAGTTCCTGTTTTATCGGAGCAAATTACGTCAGCGCTTCCTAAGGTTTCGACCGTTTTTGTTTGCTTTACAATGATGCCCATTTTCATTAATCGCCAAGAACCCAACGCCATAAATGTGGTAAAAGCAACTGGAATTTCTTCGGGAATGATACTCATGGCCAGGGTAAGTGCTTTCAACAGACTATCTAAAACATCACTAGAATTATGGTAATTAATCGCCCAGACAAAACCAAAAACCACTAAACCTACAAGAGACATTTTTTTGACAAAATTCCTCATTTGAATTTGCAAAGGTGTTTTTTCTTCGACAATTGTCTCTAGACTTTTTCCTATTTTCCCAAGTTCAGTTTTGTTGCCAATAGCGGTTACCTCACAAATCGCTAGGCCACCAGTTACTATAGTTCCAAGAAAAACACTGTTGTTTTTGGAGGTTTCATTTTTATAAACAGCCATCGATTCTCCGGTCAAAATAGATTCATTTACGGAAAAATCATTGGATTGAAGAATGATGCCATCGGCAGGAATAAAGGTGCCTTCTTCCGTTTGGATAAGGTCACCTAGAACAATTTCTTCGCTTAGAATTTCAGTAATTTGGCCGTTACGTATGACTTTACTTTTGGGTTGAGATAGTTTTTTTAGGGCTTCAATTGCGGTTCTACTTTTGGATTCTTGATACAGTGAAATGGTGGAAACCAATACAATTGCTGCGCTCATAAAAATTCCGTTTCCATAATCGCCAGTAATGAAATAAATACTCGTTGCGGTGAGTAACAATAAGAACATAGGCTCTTTCACCATTTCAAATATGGATTTCAAGAACTGATTTTTTTCCGTATTGACGATTACATTCGAACCAAATTTCGTTCTCGAAAGTAAAACCTCTTCGTGAGAAAGTCCTTTTAATTGTTGGTGGGTTTCTATCATTGTAAAATAAATTAATCGAATTTTTTAGATTGGGAGCCGAGTAGTGATTTGGAACCAAAGAATTGGCATTGAACTGCAATTTAATTATTAATTGCAAAATTATAGCATTTTTTTGCTGAAAATTATTTATATTTGCACGCAATTAAACTCCAACTACAATTGCAATGATCGCACACAACTCTAAGATTATCGGTGAAGGATTAACTTACGATGATGTTCTATTAATTCCCAACTACTCAAATGTGCTTCCTCGCGAAGTGAGTATTAAGTCGAAATTTTCAAGAAATATAACACTGAATGTTCCTATTGTATCCGCTGCTATGGATACCGTTACTGAAAGTTCAATGGCAATTGCTATGGCACAAGAAGGTGGAATTGGTGTTTTGCATAAAAACATGACTATTGAGCAACAAGCTGCGAAAGTTAGAAAAGTAAAGCGTGCCGAATCCGGTATGATTATCGATCCTGTTACTTTGCCGTTGACCTCTACTGTTGCCGATGCCAAAAATGCCATGAAAGAATTTGGTATTGGAGGTATTCCAATTGTAGATGAAAATTACATATTGAAAGGAATCGTTACCAATAGAGATTTACGTTTTGAAAAAAACGGTTCTAGAGCTATTGTCGAGGTAATGACCAGCAAAAACTTGGTTACCGTTGCTGAAGGTACTTCCCTAGAACAAGCAGAAGTAGTTTTACAAGGACACAAAATCGAAAAATTACCAGTTGTAAATGCAGCTTATAAATTAGTAGGTTTGATTACATTTAGAGATATTACTAAATTAACTCAAAAACCTATTGCAAATAAAGATGTTTTTGGTCGCTTGCGTGTTGCAGCAGCAATTGGCGTAACGGGCGATGCAGTTCAAAGAGCCGAAGCATTAGTTAACGCTGGTGTTGATGCTATTATTATTGATACTGCACACGGACACACCCAAGGTGTTGTCAATGTTTTGAAAGAAGTAAAAAGTAAATTCCCTCAAATAGATGTTATCGTTGGTAATATTGCAACTCCTGAAGCAGCTAAATTTTTAGTTGAAAATGGAGCAGATGGTGTAAAAGTAGGAATTGGCCCAGGTTCAATATGTACAACTCGTATTGTTGCCGGTGTTGGTTTTCCTCAGTTTTCTGCTGTTCTTGAAGTAGCTGCGGCTATCAAAGGAACTGGAGTTCCAGTCATTGCAGATGGTGGAATTCGCTATACTGGTGATATTGCAAAAGCTATTGCTGCCGGTGCTGATTGTGTGATGCTAGGTTCATTGTTAGCTGGAACTATGGAATCTCCTGGCGAAACTATTATTTTCGAAGGAAGAAAATTTAGGTCATACCGCGGAATGGGTTCTGTTGAAGCGATGCAGGAAGGTTCAAAAGACCGGTATTTTCAAGATGTGGAAGATGATGTTAAAAAACTGGTTCCGGAAGGAATTGTAGGACGTGTTCCCTATAAAGGAGAGTTGAACGAAAGTATGCAACAATTCATTGGTGGCCTTCGTGCCGGAATGGGGTATTGTGGTTCAAAAGATATTCCAACTTTACAGGAAACAGGACGTTTTGTTCGCATCACTGCTAGTGGAATCAACGAAAGTCATCCTCATAATGTGACTATTACGAAAGAAGCTCCGAATTATTCAAGATAATTTTTAGTTTTTAAAATAATAAAAAGGCATATTTAATTCCAATTCAGGTTTTAATTATGCCTTTTTCACTTTAGTACAAATTTTTAATCCGAGGATTTGGATAAGTTGTTCTTCAAGTGCTGGGAATCCCAACTGTGGTTTGTTGCTGCAATTTGGGAATAAAAATCACTCTTTAGCAACTGTTCCTGTAATTCAATTTCTTCTTTAATAGTAATCAGATAGGCCATTTTATCATGACGTTTTTCGGCTAATATCCTGGTGGTGATTTCATCATATTTTATAAACTGCCTTCCTTGTCTAGTAGCCGAGTATTTGCGATGACCTAATTCAACTAGTGCATCAACGCCCATATTTACGGCACTATATAATGTTTCTCGATAAATATTTTTGATTTTGTGATCGATTAATTCATAGGCATCATTTCTATTTCGAGCCCGAGTTAATATTTTTAAATTTGGAAAATGTTTTTTTAAGGTTTCAATTACTTGTAAATTAACCGTAGGATTATCTATGGCCGCAATAAAAAGTTTAGCGTTTTCACAACCAGCAGCTTTCAATAATTCTAATCGAGTGGCATCGCCATAATACACTTTGAATCCCATTTTTCGCAACAGATCAATTCGATCAGAATCATAGTCTAAAATGGTTGATTTTACATTATTGGCTTTTAATAAACGTCCAACCGTACTTCCAAAATGACCAAAACCAGCAATGATTACAGGGTTATCTTCGTCTATAAAATCACTTTCCTCATTTGTTTCAGTCGTTTTTTCCTTAATCCTTGCATGAGGATAAATTAATCGCTCATTTATTAATAACAAAAAAGGAGTGGCAACCATACTCATTGCGATTACTGCCATTATTTGATTGGCTAAAATATTGGGTATGATGTTCAATTGCATGCAAAAACTCATTATTACAAAACCAAACTCTCCCGCTTGGCTTAAACCAAAAGCAAACAGTAGATTTTGATCAATATTTTTTTTATTAATTCGGCTGATTACAAATAAAACGGCGAACTTCACAAATGTTAGGACGGCTCCAAAAACGAAGATAAAAAGAGGGTTTTCGACAATCAAATTAAAGTTTATTGATGCGCCAACACCTAAAAAAAACAACCCTAAGAGCAATCCTTTAAATGGAGCAATATTTCCTTCTAATTCATGACGAAATTCAGAATTAGCTAACACGACTCCAGCCATAAAAGCACCAAGTGCGGGACTTAAGCCCACCAATTGCATCGAATAAGAAACGCCAATCACCAGTAATAATGCCGAAGCAGTAAATAATTCCTGCAAACGTGTTTTTGCGATAATATGCAATAGGGGAACAAGTAGAAAACGACCAGAAAAATAGATAGTCGAAATAATTCCGAGTACAATTAAAGTTTGCAGCCAGCTTGAATATCCAGTGATTATGGATTGTGGTGCATCACTTGTTGCCTCAAGGTTTACTGTCGATAGCAGTGGTAAAAAAGCTAAAATGGGGATTACTGCAATGTCTTGAAAAAGTAAAACTGCAAAAGAGGAACGGCCTACAGATGTGTTTGACAATCCTTTTTCCTTTAGGGTTTGCAACACAATAGCTGTTGAAGATAATGCTAGCGCCAGTGATATAGCCAAGGAAGTTTTCCATTTCCAATCCATAAAGAAAAGACATCCTAAAAACAGAATTAGAGTGGTCCCAATTAATTGTGCCGAACCCAAGCCAAGAATGAATTTTCGCATTTTCCAAAACTTGCTGGGTTCCAATTCCAGACCAATCAAAAACAGCATCATTACAACACCAAATTCAGCAAAATGCATAATGTCCTGACCTTCTTGACCAATAAAACCAAGAACATAAGGGCCAATTACTATTCCAGCTAATAAATAGCCTATAATAGAACTCAACCCTAATTTTTTAGCAATAGGAACACAAATAACCGCAGCGGTTAAATAAATAATTGCTTGTAGTAAAAAATTGCTATCCATCTTATGTTAGTATTGTAGCAAACCATTCATTCAAATATTGGTGTTGCAAAATTTCATCTTTATCTAAATAATTATTTTCTAAATAGTGCAGAAAATAACCGTAAATCAAACCGTTTTTTTCATAATCTTCTGTCGCCATATTGTGGGTTCCATGCACTACAAAAGGAGGTAAATACATCATATTACATACTTTTGCGGTTTGGTTAAAGGGTTCTAGCAACTCAACAATAGTGTAACGATCACTCCCCGTTTCACAATAATTTTCTTTATCACCACCAGTTGTTATCACTTGAAAAATAATCTTATCCTGTAACGCAGTTCCTTTTTTTCCATACGCCCAGTTGTGTTCCAGTACCATATCAATCCATTGTTTCATCAATGGCGGACAACTGTACCAATACATAGGATGATGCCAAATGATTATGTCATGTTGACTTAACAATGCTTGTTCGCGTTTTACATCAATATCAAAATAGGGATATTCCTCGTATAAATCATGAAAAGTTATGTTTTCTGAGTTGGGAATGTTTTCCACCAACGCTTTATTCGCATATGATTTTTCAAAAAGCGGATGGGAAAATAGGATTAAGATTTTGTTTTTTGACATGAAAATTTATTTTAGCTTTTTTTACAAACCTAATGTGTTATCTAGTTGATTTGTAACAAGGTGACTGTTGTAAAACGTATTGTAAGGTATAAAATATTACTCGGTTTTATTGATTTAAAAATATTTTAGAAGTTTTTTTATTGCAAATGAATTTAGAAATAAAAAATCCTATCAAAATAAGAACTATAGTTTTATTTAGGAAAGACTAGGGCTACATCCTAATTTATATTTAACCTTATTGTTGTAACAAAGGATTAATAATTTTGGGCAAGCTTTGTTTGTAGCCTAATTTTTGAAAAAATTGTTTAATAATTTCTTACTTCCTACGACCCAGAGAATATCGTTTTTTTCTAAAATCATGTTCGACTCTGGATTTAAAATCCTTTTTCCGTTTCTTTCAACTCCTACAATCAAACCATTTGTTTTTTCGCGTAATTGTGAATTCTTGATGTTTTTACCAATAAATTCTTCTTCATTAAGTTCTAATTGTAGTAAAACAATATCGGCATCAGCAACTTTTTCAGGTATTTCTATTTCATTTTTATGCAAATAGGAATTAAATTCGTTGACTTGGTCGTCAGTTCCAATAACACAAATTTCGTCACCAGGAAATAAACGTTCGTTTTTGTTTGGAATATTAATCGTGATTTCTCCTCTTTTGATAAAGGCGATATTAATACCTAATTGTTCCCGAATACGTAACTCATCTAATGTTTTTCCAGCAATATTTGAAGTTGGTGCAATGGCAAAAGTAGTCATGTGACCATCCCAAGGAGTCAAATCACTGCGCCTTCTAAGAGCGTTCTTTGTTTCTCGTGCATTTAGATTTTTGAGAAAGTGGTCTTCTATTTTATGGTATTGTGCGTTTAATTTTTTGGGAAAAACAAAATAGACAACAACAGCTGCAATTAGTGCTATAAATCCAATAATAGGAGAGAAAAAGATATTTAATAAAAACCCAATGTAAAAAAGAGCTAAAACCATGCGCAATAAAACCATCATGAGAATGGGGCCACGATATTTACGCTCTTCTCTTAAAACAGCTACTTCTTTTTCAGCAATGCGTCGCAAAGAAAGAGCCCATAAAAAAGGAGATATTATTACAAGTGTTATTAATGCGCCAAATAGTTTTCCAAATTCTAATTCTTGTACTAAAGGTAAAATGTATTTAGAGGAAAGTAAAATAACAGCTACTATAATTACGGAATGGATAATTACTTGTGACAGAAAAGCGCGTACAACTATTTGCCAGTTGCTTACTAATTTTATAGATTGTGTATTGGCACTGTACCGTTCAATTCTTTTGGTCCATTTTCGGGGTAATTTCTCGTCTAAATATTCAGAAAAGGGAATGGCAAATTTTACCATAAAAGGTGTGGTAAAAGTCGTTACTGCTGATACAGCCACTACAATAGGATAGAGAAAATCACTGGTAACATTCAATGTCATTCCCAATGTTGCAATAATAAAGGAGAATTCGCCAATTTGCGATAAACTCATTCCAGTTTGCACGGATTGTTTCAGTGGTTGCCCCGAAATCAAAGCACCAATTGTTGAACTTACGGATTGCCCGATAATAACTACGACTGTTAATATAGCGACAGGAAGCGCATATTCATACAACGTCTCAGGATTAATTAACATACCAACAGATACAAAAAAAACGGCTCCAAAAAGGTCTTTTACGGGTTTTACTAAATGCTCGATATGTTCTGCCTGAGTAGTTTCGGCAATGATTGAGCCCATTATAAAAGCACCAAGAGCAGGAGAAAAACCAACGCTGTCAGCCAAAATAACCATCATTAAGCATAAAGCAAGTGAAATGATTAGTAGCATTTCATCCGTCAATATGTTCTTTGCTTTTTTTAGTAATGTTGGAATGAAAAAGATTCCTCCAACAAACCAAATTGTCAAGAAAAAAATTAGTTTTAAAACGGATAATAAGAGTTCTCCTCCGGAAAACTGTTGGCTCACGGCAATTGTGGAAAGCAAAACCATCATCAAAATAGCTACTATGTCTTGGACAATAAGTGAACCAAGAACAATTCCAGCAAATTTTTGACTTTTTACACCCAGTTCATCGAATGTTTTTAGAATAATAGTAGTAGATGAAATTGACAAAATTACGCCTAGAAAGATGCTGTCCATAGATTTCCAACCAATCCATTGTCCCACAAAATAACCGATGATAATCATGGATATTATTTGTACTACAGCTGTAATGGAGGCGGTTCCGCCCACTTTCATCAATTTTTTAAAGCTGAATTCTAGACCTAAACTAAATAATAGAAAAATTACTCCAATCTCAGCCCAAACTTCAACGCTGCTGACTTCTTTTACCGTAGGGAAAAACACAAAATGTGGACCTGCCAGAAAACCCGCAATTAGATATCCGAGAACCAACGGCTGTTTTATTTTTTTAAATAATAAAACTGCCACAGCAGCTGTCATCAGGATTAATCCCAAATCACTAATTAAAGGTTTTAAGTGGTGTGTTGCTTGTGCTACTGCAGCTATGGTACTCATATATAATTGTTTTGTTTTTGTGCGTTTTATAAATCAAACATCCTCGGGAATGCCTTTTAATATTGCATTTTTATAAAAATAATACATTTCATTCTTTCCTGAAAGCTTATTTTTGTTTTAAATTATCCAATTCTGACAAAGTGTAAAAAATCATATCGTTACGTTGTACATAATTGCAGATTAAATCTAATGTTTCCATTTTAGTCTGATAGTTTGCGGTTACATTTTTTACAGGTTTATGACCAAATACGATCAGAATTTTGTGTTTTCGTTTGGCAAAATCCAATAACTTTATAATATAGGAAATGTTGAAATTAGGATGATCCGTATCTATTCCTGTAGCGAAAACGAGTTGCTCATTACTAAAATAACAATTTTGATAAACAGGATCCTCTGTGCCATAGGTTGTTCCTCTTAAGATTTTGAATTTATCCGAAAGCCCCGCATCAATCGCGGTATTTCTAAAACCGAATGGATAAGCAAAGGAAGATACTTTTAAAGAATAAAAACGCATCAAGCGAATCATTGGGTCTATTTCTTGATGAATGTAGACTTCTATTCCATTTTGGGCAACAAATTTTGTTGCATCCAGATGATTGTAGCCATGACCAGCAATTTCGTGCCCTTTGCTTTGTAATTCCTGGAGTTTGATTATTTCAGAATGATTTAAAGTGCTTATTTTCGAAACACAAAAAGTAGCTTTCCAGGCATAATGACCTAATTTTTTATCAGCCTCAAACCATTCGTTGACGTAGGAATCATCAAAGCTTAGTACAACTCCCGCTTGGTAAGGCGGTTTGTTTTTGGCCATTGTTTTTTTATCTTCACAAGAAAATAAAAAGAAAGTACAAACCAATATGAATTTAAAAAGGTTCTTGTTCATAATTGGTTTTGTACTTTTTAGAGGTAATTTTTTATATTCCTAAGAAATTGCTTGGAGTGATTTGCATCAACTCGGCTTTAATTTCAGCTGATACATCAAGCGTTGCAATAAAACCATGAATAGCTTTTTTGTCAATCGCCTCATTGGTTCTGGTCAATCCTTTCAACGCTTCATAAGGATTTGGATATGCTTCTCTACGAAGAATCGTCTGAATCGCTTCAGCAACAACTGCCCAGTTTTTTTCTAAATCTTCATGGAATTTAGATTCGTTCAATAGCAACTTGTTCAATCCTTTCAAAGTAGCTTCAAAAGCGATTAAGGTGTGTCCCATTGGTACACCAATATTTCTTAAAACCGTACTGTCCGTCAAATCACGTTGTAATCTGGACAAAGGTAATTTAGCAGATAAATGTTCGAAAATGGCATTCGCTATCCCTAAATTTCCTTCCGAATTTTCAAAATCAATAGGGTTTACTTTATGCGGCATTGCCGAAGAGCCTATTTCTCCTGCTTTGATTTTTTGCTTGAAATATTCCATCGAAACATACGTCCAAATATCTCTATCTAAATCGATAATAATCGTGTTGATTCTTTTTAACGCATCAAAAAAGGCTGCAAAATGATCGTAGTGTTCAATTTGTGTAGTAGGGAAGGAGTGGTGCAAACCAAGGTTTTCTTCCACAAATTTACCACCAAATTTTCTCCAGTCAATTTGTGGATACGCCACATGATGTGCATTGTAATTACCAGTTGCTCCACCAAATTTAGCTGCAAAAGGAATATTAAATAACAAACGCATTTGCTCTTCTAGGCGTTCTACAAAAACTCCAATTTCCTTGCCCAAACGAGTAGGGGAAGCCGGTTGTCCGTGTGTTCTTGCTAACATTGGAACAGCCGCCCATTCTACACTTAAAGCCTTTAATTTTGAAGTCAAAGTAATCAAAGAAGGCATGTACACTTTCTCGAAAGCTTCTTTGGTAGAAAGCGGAATCGCAGTATTATTAATGTCTTGAGAAGTCAATCCAAAGTGGATGAACTCTTTATATTGAGACAAACCTAATTTCTCAAAAGCATCTTTGATAAAATATTCTACCGCTTTTACATCGTGGTTGGTCACTTTTTCGGTTTCCTTGATCCACAGCGCATCCTCGGTAGAGAAATTTTTATAGATGTTTCGTAAACTTTCAAATAAGTCAGGATTTACGTTAACAAGCTGAGGTAGCGGAGTTTCGCACAAAGCGATGAAATATTCAATTTCAACCAATACACGGTATTTGATTAAGGCTTCTTCAGAGAAAAACGGAGCCAGCGAAATAGTCTTGTTTCTATATCTTCCGTCAATTGGCGATATAGCATTCAATTCGTTTAGAGTAGTCATTGTTTAGTTGTTTGTTCGAAAGTCACAAATATAAAGCTTTCGAGACTAAATAGAAAACGAAAGATTTTTTAAATAAACTTGTTAAGCTTATTTTTTAAAATTTTCATTCCTACCGAAGCCATTTCTGGAATAATTTCTAATGGATTTCGAAGATTTGGAATTTTTATAGGTTTAGGATCAATGTAAAAAATAGGCGTTTCCTGAGTTGTAAAATCGATTAAGCCCGCCGCAGGATATACTTGTAAGGAGGTTCCTATCACAGCAAAATAATCCGCGCTTTGAGTTAGTTTTATCGCTTCATCGAGCGCAGGAACTTCTTCACCAAACCAAACGATATGTGGACGCAATTGGTTTTTGTTGGCATCAAAATCACCAAAATTCAAATCATCCGGCCAATCCAGAATATAATTGGGGTTTTTGGTACTTCTCACCTTCAATAATTCGCCATGAAGATGCAACACATTAGTACTTCCCGCACGTTCGTGTAAATCATCTACATTTTGTGTGATAATAAAAACATCGAATTCATTTTCTAATTCGGCCAAAATTTGATGACCTAAATTAGGTTGCACTTCTTTGAGTTGTTTCCGCCTTTGATTATAAAAATCGAGCACCAAAGCAGGATTTCTATTCCAACCGTCGGGAGTTGCAACATCCATAACGTTATGACCTTCCCAAAGGCCATCGCTGTCACGAAAAGTCTTGATTCCGCTCTCGGCACTGATTCCAGCTCCCGTTAATACTACTAATTTCTTTTTCATTTTTATAATAATTGGGGCGTGACCACAAGGGTCGGGCTTTCGGCTTTATCTTTTTTTGGCAAAAGCCCAAAAAAAGGATATCGCCTCTATCCCTCACGCAAATTAGTTAAACAATCACAATTCAGTTTCAATTGAAAAATTCGAAATTTGGGTTTCAAAAACCAATTCCCGAAGTGATAAAGCTACTCTTTTTTACTACTTTTGCCAAAAAAAATCCGAAATGATTGACATCGATTACCTTAATTTTCTTGAAAACATACTGACGGACAACCGCAAAGAGAAATTCCTGAAAGTTTTGGAAAATAGAACGAAACATTTTACAATTGCTGTCGAAGATATTTTTCAAATGCACAATACGAGTGCAGTGATGCGTAGTTGTGAAGTTTTTGGAATCCAAGAACTGAATGTAATCGAGCAGCGTTATGGTAAAAGAATTGATAAGGAAATTGCGATGGGTGCTCAAAAATGGGTTGACATAAATACCTACGACAGTATTACGAATTGTGTTGATACATTAAAAAGTAAAGGCTACCAAATCATTGCCACTACACCGCACGAGAATGATTGTTTGATGGAAGATTTTGATATTAGCAAACCAAGTGCCTTGTTTTTTGGAACTGAAAGAGATGGTTTATCCGAAGAGATTTTGAAACGCGCTGATGGCTTCCTTAAAATTCCTATGGTTGGTTTTACAGAGAGTTTGAATATTTCCGTTTCGGCGGCAATCATTATTCAAAACTTGACCAATCGGTTGCGCAATTCTACTATTGATTGGCATTTATCCGAAAACGAAATTTTAGAAAAGCGTTTGGCTTGGGCCAAAAATTCGATTAAAGACATTAAGCGAATTGAAGAACGGTATTTTCAGGACAATCCAAAATAGGAAAACACATAATTACATTATATTTTTTTAGTAGTTGAGTCATTGCAAGGAACGAAGCAAGCACATCCAGTATTTCGGAAAATTAGGTGACAAGTTTACAAAAGTAGCTCGTCTTTAGTTTAAGAAACTGCGTTACAAAGGCTACGATTTTGATGCTGTTATTATTGCAAAATATAGAGCTCTTGTAAATACATCTGCCCAATTCACTAGCCTTAAACGTACAAAAAAAAACACCTTCTTTCTCGCAAAATTTATATTTTCTGCTCATTTTACACTTTTTCGTAAATATAATTATCCCTAAAACAGCAAACTACAACTTTTGTAGGGTTGTAGTTTGCTGTGTTTACTCTCGTTTGTGGTTACAAGCTTAAAGCTCGCATTAGCTTTTCCTAATGCTCCTGACGGCTGGGAAGCAGCTTAGTTTTACAATTATTTATGCGTCTGAAATTTCTGGTTCAACAAGCTTAATTAATTTATCAAGCGATTCTTGCCACCCCAAATAGCACATTTCTAACGGAATTACTGAAGGAATATTTTCCTGAACAATTTTAATTTCTGTTCCCACTGAAACTTTGTTTAGTACTACTGAAGTTGTCATTTTACCAGGTAAATTCGGATCATCAAATTCTTCAACGTATTGGATAAATTTATTAGGTTGAATTTTTGAAATTATTCCACCAAATGAATGCCGCTTGCCAGTCGAGAAATTTTCAAATGACATTTTGAACGCTCCACCCACTTCTATTTCTATCTTATGTATTAAACACAGAAAACCATAAGGCGGAATCCAAGATGCATATGCTGTTGGGTTCGTAAAAGCGCGAAAAACCTTCTCAGGATTCGCTTTAATAACACGATGCAATGTGACAGTTTGTGTTGGCATTTTTTCAAGATTTTAAATTACATTAAAATTAATGATAATTTATTACAATCAGCTGGTTTTTAACATTTTAGGCGTTTGTTTTTTTGCTACTTTGAGATGGTGTGTGGTTCGTAACCCTTTTAATTTTCGGCTTTGCAGAAAATTAATCCCAAATCATCAGAGACGAGTTTGATGGTTTTTTAGGCCGTAATGTAGCACAAGTCCCATTTTCGTTTAATGTACCCATAAGGATACTTTTTGTATATCGCTATTTTAGGACGGACTTAGTACAAGCATCTTAAAAATTACTCCAAAAAAAAAGAGGACACTAAATCCTCTTGAAATGCTACTAAATTATTTGTTGGAAACACTACAGTGTTAGCAGCATATACTGGGTTCCGCCTGCTTGCCATGGAGAATTCAACATGAGTGGTACAACTTCAGCAGTTTCCTATCGTTCTGGTGTTCGTGCTACGCATGCGCCAAATCTCTAGTTGTTGGCGGGCTGGTTTTTAATTATTAATCCAACTATAGTATTTTATATTATTCCAACTTTGAATTGCAATAGTAACTCCGGCGTTTTTTTCAATATTTTTTAAAGAATAATCATGAAGTATATCAGCCAAAGTTTTGAATTCTTTAAAATCCGAATAAATAAAGAATTTAGAAGGATGATTAACCCAATTTCCAGCAGAACTTTTAGGATAAGGTATTCTTCCTTCTCCTTCGAATTTAAACTCCGTGAAGGCAGGATTTTGTTTTAAGATTGTTAAAAAATCATCGTAACTGTTTGTATTATTTGTGTTTGTTCCACAAACGTAAGCAAATGAGTTTTCTGGAATTCTAAAAGTTTTATTGAACAAGGAACTTGTAAAGTTATTTTCAATAAGTGTTATAGAAATTTTTTCTTGGTTAATTTCTATAGCGTATTTATCAATTACTTTTCCATTTATAAAAGTAATTTTTTTAGTGCTTTCCGGTAAATCAATATAAGAAATTGCTGGTCCAATTGCAGTCAAACATACTTCGGGTTTAACTATTGCATCAAATCGTATAATTAATTCACTGCCATTTGAAAATTCGGATATGGATAAACCATAGTTTATACAAGGGAAATTTACAGAGGTAATTAATTTTAGTTTCAATAAAGGCTTTTGTACTTCGTTAGTACTATATATTTCTTCGGGCATAAAATTTATTCCAGTGGCAATTGAGTTTCCTATAATAAATTTAGAATATTCTGTTTTATCTGTTAGACCATCATCAGTAATACAGCCAAATACTATTGTAGATAAGATTAATAATGCTATTTTTTTCATATATTCTCTTTTATAGAAGATGATTAATTTTGTATTTTGTGGCTTCAAATTATGCCTACGCTAGTCTCACCACTAACCCTATATTACCTAATGCTTGCGACGGCTAGTTTAATTTAGTTTATCACGGCATTAATTTTCCCCCAAAGTTCATTGTCGAAGCCAGATACTGCAAAATTTGGATTTACAGGGTCAGATGCATCTCCCATTCTTATTACAGCCATTTTCTTACTTGGAATCACATAGATTCGTTGGTCTTTTGCTCCCATTGCAGCATACATATCAGCAGGTGCATTTGGCACTAAAAAGCCTTGATAAACATTTTGTTCATTTGGAATCATAAAACTTGTTTTTCCGTTTAACCACCACAAGTATCCATAAGAAGGATTGATGCTTTGTGAGGTAGATACACTTTCGTTAAAATAAGATTCGTTTATTATTTGTTCGTTATTCCATTTTCCTTTATTTAAAGCCAAAAGGCCAAACCTTGCCATACTTTTTGTATTGCTATGGTAAATGGTAAAAATTGTCCCAAAATTCCAAAATCCTTCCATACCTATTTTACTCTTTAATTTTTCGTTGAAATAGGTTTCAAACGGTTTGTTGCTTGCCTTGTTTACTACATCTGTCAATTTTTGAAAAATATTACTGTAAGCCCATCTTGTCCCTGCATCAGCAATATACGTCAAGTTTGATTTGATAACATACTGTTTTGTATCATCATTACCTGCTGTCATTGTTAGTAAATGCTTTACAGTTATTAAATTTTCTTTGTTTAATGGCATACTCGTCCATTCTGTTCCCAAATAATCAGATACTTTGTTATTAATATTTAAAAGATTTTCTTGTTGGGCGATACCAACAGTAGAGGCGACGAGTGTTTTGCCTGCACTATTCCATTCCCATGTAGCTGTCGCCGTGTGTCCATTAAAATATTCCTCCATTACAATTCTCCCATTGACAAGTATCATAAATGATTTTGTTCCTTTTTGATTAAGGTAATCTTTCAGTGGTTGAACAGCATTTTGATTCCAGCCTAAACTAGAAAGAGATTTAGTTTCCCAAGAAGCACTCGTATTAGAAGGATAATACATAGATTCTGTTGGGGTTTGTTGGATTTCATTGTCATTCTTGCTACAACTAACAATTGATAATAAAAGCAATAATATGCAAGTTATATTTCTCATAATTTTCATATTTTTTTTGGTGTTTGACTTATAATTTGTCAAATGGTTTAAACCCAATATCCCAATTAACGCTCGTACCAATTACCGCTATCCTCAGTCTGTGAAAAAACTTCTGCTTGTTTCAAACGAATATAGCAAAATAAGTGTATTTAAAAGAGAATTTCCGTATATTTATCGATGTAACATTCATTAGAATTCACCGCTAATGCAAACTTTGAGCTCGCACTCAGTATCACAATCAATTCAAATCCGTCTCTAAAATTGTTTGATCGTTGTTCCCATAATCTCTGGCTGAATTAGATTTTCAATTAATAATATCAGTTACGAAAATGGATGCTACGGTTTTGTCATGAATGTAATTTAGTTTTTGTTCCAATACTTTCAAACTCCAAATTTCTGTTGGTTGATTGTTTTGTTGCCATCTTATTATGTATTTATTATTTTTTTGTCTTTAAACAAAGTTTCTCCCTTTATAAGCCAGGAAAATCCAAAACTTTCAACGGCTAAGGCTTCCATCCAAAAGGTTAATTGGTGATTTTGATAAATGTCTTCTGGAATTAATTTACAGAACCCTCCTAAAAAAATTACTGTAATTGCAAAAATCATAAGTACTCCGCACACTCTGTATATCCTATTTCTAATTTTTTTCTTCACTCCACGTTCTTCTTTAGTTTTATCCGACTTTGTGAATAGAAATATAGACATATACGACAAACAGCTTAAAAATAGTCCTGCTGATATATAGTGAAAGTTTTCTCGAAATGCATTTTTTGATAAAATAGTTACTGAGTATGCTTTGGTTGTATCGTGGCATATTTCTGTGATGTTTCCAGTCGGAAACATCACTACAAAAAGTGCCGAAACACCAGCAATAAGCGAGACGAAAAGGTCTATTGGTTCTTTCCCTTTATAAATGATAAGGAAGACGGCTAAAATGCTCATTATTCCAATAAATACTCCTGATACTCTTGTGTAGTAATAGTGACTTATTGACTCCAAAGGCCTTCCAAAAGTAGTGAAGATATATAGAGATAAGAGGAGAAGGAACGGTAATGCCATCCCTAAAACACCTATTGTCTTTCTTAGAGTCTTACCATTGGTTAGCCAAATAGTATCTTCTTCGCTAAAGTCTGCGTTGAGGATTGCAGACAGCTTTGATATTTTTGTTTCTTCCATTTTAAGTAGCCCTTTGTTTAAAATTTCAGCCAACGTCAGTTTGTCTAAAAACCGCCAAACGAACTCAAATTGAGTTAATTAGAAAGTAAATATAGGTGATTTAAACTGCAATTCAAATTCTTTTTTTAAAAGTCGCTTCCTCTTTTTGATACCAAATTAAGGCGTAAAAAAGCCTTAAAAATAACCGTTAGAGTGTTCTTATCATACTCATTGCAAACGAATAGCAGTATGCGAAGAGAAGCAACCACAATCACGCCTTTGCATTTTGTCGCACTTGCAAAGACGGCTGAGCAATTGTCCAACAGCGAAGCATATCACGAAATCCGAAATCAAAATTAAGTAAAGCCCGATTCTCACCACTATCATTACCCTATAAAGACTCAAGAAACGAGGCTACCAGTCTATGTTGGGAATTTACATGGAACTCAACCCATCATCCCGAAGCTTCGGGACGAACCGCCGTATAAGTGACCCGCTTGGCCTGTCCTGAGCGAAGACGAAGGGAACGGTGGGTGTGAGAGGCGCACTCCGTTAGTTTCTAGCGGAGCCGTCTGCTCGATTAGCGGGTCGTTGTTTTTTTTTCATTAGTTGAATGTGTCATTTTTTTTCTAAAATGTCAGATGCGGTTTCACTACCGAGCTGTTCCGCTAATCCGATTAGAAGTCCTTCTACTCCTCGTATGTAACAGAGTCGATAGGTTTCTCCAAACTGAACAACTTCATCTACTACCTTAGCATCAAATTTCTCAAGTCTAATTAGTAGTTCGTCAAGATTATCAACCCTAAACATTACACGTAGATAGCCAAGTGAGTTTACTGGATTATTTCTGTGGTCCGCAATTGTTTGAGGTGCAAAAAAATGTGATAGTTCAAGTCGGGAATGCCCATCTGGTGTAACCATCATTGCAATCTCAACAGACTGATTACCGAGTCCTGTTACACGTCCTGCCCTTTCGCCTTCAACCATCATTCGTCCTTCTAATATCAGTCCAATTTCTGTAAAGAAAGCAATAGCATTATCGAGGGATTCCACAACGATACCAACATTGTGCATTTCGATTAATTTACTTTTTGTCATCACTTATACTTTTAGTCTAATTCTTTTCAGTTTTTTGGTTCTGTATTATTATTGGTTAGTCGTTTATTTTACTTTTGGTACATAATACATTATTGTCACCCCTGAATTTAGAGATTTTGTGTTGATGAGTTTCAACATGATTCTGTCTTTGATTTTTTCAAATAGTTTTAGTCCTTTTCCTTCGATGATAGGATGAATACAAATTTGAAATTCGTCAATGAGATTATTGTTTAAAAGTTGAATAATTAAACTCCGACTTCCTATCAATATGTTCCGTCCTGATTGTTGCTTGAGTTCCAAAACTTTTTCGTTAAGTGGTAGGTCTGAAAGTTTTGCACTGACCCAGTTGGTTTCCTTTAATGTGGTGGAGAAAACAAGTTTTGGAATTTTGTCAATTGAAATTGCAAAATCGTCCATTGATTTTTTACCAGATGGATTTTGCAAAAGTATTTGCCAAAATTGCATTAGTTCATAGGTTGTGCGACCATATAAAATTACTCCTGCATTAGTTATAAGTGTAGAATAATGTTGATGTAATTCTTCATCAACAATTCCGACAGTGTGGTCGCAAACTCCGTCAAGTGTCATATTGATTGCTGCAATTACTTTTCTCATATTCAAATTTTTAAATGTCTGAATGTTCTTTGTCCCTTTGGGTCGCCCGTTACAATGACTACCTAACAGCAGTCTGTGAAAAAACCTCCATTTTTAACCAAATAACTTGGCTCTCCCCATTTTAAAGTTTCCTCTAACATGTTTAAGCCATCAATTTCATGTGCGGTTTCAAGAACCAATTTTCTAATTGATAGTATCTTATCCCGAATAAATTTAGGAAAATTGTTGAAAACTATTTCAACTTTAGGATTTGACTTTATTTCTAATTTTTTTATCATTTTTCAATTTGATAAAAGGACAGTAAGTGAAAAAAGACTACAGTTTGTTTAAACAAATATAATAAATTACACGGTCAAAAACAGGATTATTGGTGTTTAGAAATAGCTTACAATTCACAAGAATTTTACACCTTGAGATACATTTTTAGAGTATAATTGTTTATTCGCATTGCAAGTGCAATGAATTAATAAGTACTCGATGTAATCGAGCTTAAAAGGAAGTGAAAGAGGCAGTCAGTATGTTTCTAGCGGAGATGTCTACTTAATTTGTAGCTGCTTTAGTTTGAATTATTTAATTCAAACTCTTCACAATCAATTCTAATATCTTCGGTTTTTAGATTTTGATTAAGTAAATTGCAAAAAGATATGTTGTTATTATCAGAATAAAATTTACAGTTGAAACAAGTTCTTTGAACGCTAATTATTTTCAATTCGTTTAATTGTTGAATAATATTTGTTATGCTTTCCCACAAAACTAATTTATCATTCTGGTTTGAATTTGCAATTATTTCAGCTAAAGGATTTACAAAACTTTCCGTTTCTAACACTATATTTTTCCCTGTTTGGGTCAATTTAATTCTATAGCTTCGACTGTCGTTTTTGTCAACTATTTTTTTTATAAATTGTTTTTGTTCTAATGTTTTAATTGTATCACTAATTGTTGGTTTTGCTAAATTAAATTCTTGTGATAAATAACTAATAGTTGTTTTTTCTTCGCTATGATACTCAATAAAAATAAGTAATTGAATTTGAATAGGGCTTAAGTTATAAGTTTTTGATTTTCCCCAAAGCAGAGTTTTGAAAACTTGAGAAATACGGTCTAATCCTGCAACAATTTTATTGTCAAGATTCGAATTTTGGTTATTTAAATTAAAAATGCTTTCCATGTTTTTTACAAATAATAAACCGAAAGCAAAGATCGCTTTCGGTTTACAAAGTTAGTAACCCTAATCAAATATAAAAATTAATAGCAGTTTTCCATTTCGATAATGGCAAAACCACTTTTTATAATTTGTTTTTCAACTTCATTTGGAGCTTTGTCTATATGACAAAAATTACATTCTTTTGAGGTTAGATTTTGTCCTTCTTGCATCACACTTTTTAGATACGTTTTTCCATATTCAAAGATTTGGTTTTCATCTTTCAAATTTTCGTTTACTAAAATATCAAAATGCATCACTTTACCGTCTTTGCGAGTTACATAAGTATCCCAAACTGCTATTTTCATATTTTTATTCTTAAAATTCTCCTTTTTTCATATAAGGTTGTCCCCAAAGTATTGATTGCAACAAAACTGATTTTACCCAAGCGTTGTACATTTTATCAACATCGGCTGCACTTGCCCCTTTTTTTGCTAAAAATGGTTTTAAAGTTGTTGTAAGCGGAATTGTCAATGCGGGAATATATCTGTAATTTACAATAGGAACAGCTGTTGCTTTATCGGTTTTGTTTTTTTTGGTTGAGTAATGACGTAAACCAATTTCGTACTGATAATTCAACCAATCTTGATTATAATTTGCTTCTGCGGTTTGTAAAATCCACATGGCGAATCTTTCACGAACTTTGGCTAAATATTCTGCTTCAGGTTTTCCTGTAGTTTTGTTGCCAAAAAAGTATAGTAATTGTGGTGTACCTCCAACAAAACCATACCAAACATCTAAAATATCGTTTGTTTGATCTTTTAAAATGTCGTGGCTCATTTTTAAATATTGTACATCTTCGTCGCTAAATAGCAAGGTTTGTTGCAAAAGTTTTAAATCTTCTAAACTGAATGGAGATTTAGAAACTTGTTTGGTTCCATACGTATAACCTGCTGGCTTTTTAGTTTGCGCTTGCGTAATAGAAAGAGCAAAAGCTACTAGAATTATTGTAATACATTTTTTCATTTTTTTGTAATTTTAAATTTTTAAAAAAACTATGTGTGTTTCAGCAGTTTTTTATTACCTGATAACATCAGCCATTGATGCACCAAAATTGATGTGCAATACATTCCCATTTGGGGTTACTAATGCTGGAACAGATTTTACACCTGCTTTTACTGCTTCGTCAATTCTTGATTTATCTGTTCCAAGATTAACGATTTGAACATTTGAATGTCCAATTAGGTCAATTACATCGTGTTCTGCGCTTAGACAAACAGAACAACCTGCGTGATAGAAAATTGATTTACTCATTAGATTAATTTTTAAAATTAGTACTATTTTGTTTTTGTAAACTACAATTATAATGTAAATATAGTTAGCTATCCTAACTAAAAAAAGCGTTTTAGTATTTATTTTAAAATTTTAACAATTGAAAGAGAAAAAAAAAGAGATATTATTACGAAAAGCAAATAGGATCTCTTTTAACGTTTTTAGTTATAATTCCTTATTATTACGGTGTTTCTCGTAGCGCAGCAACTAACGTCAGTCTGTAAAAAAAACTTCTTTTATTTTAAATAAATATTCCAAAACAGGCATATATAAAACCTAATTTTGGTATGTTTTATAATGCAACACATCACTGGAATTTCCGCTAACCAAATGACTTTATAGCGATTAGAAGACGCTATTTTTGCCAATATTCCAGTATGGTTTATCGTTTTTTTAGAAGATAGAAGCTTAAAAGCTTTGGATTTTGAGATTCAGACTTTAAAATCAGTAGATCATCCGGTTTTTACACTACAATCTTTCTCAAAATCTATTTGTAGGGCTATTTAAACGGACTTCGCAATTTGAGAAAGCTTCATAAGCCGCGCTTTCTTTATTCTTTTGCGGAGGCGTATATTGATAATCACAGTTGTCCTAAACGTGTTTTTTTGTAAGAAGTAAATCGCTATGAGTTGCAGCACCACTTTTACTGGACAGTTGCTTTAATTTTTAGATTGCTTCAATCTAATAGTAATAGGAGTTAGTGCGAAGCAGTTCGCAAGATTTTTTCCATTTTACGTCCTTTGGCCAATTCATCCACCAATTTGTCTAAAAATCGGACTTGCTGCGTTAGTGTATTTTCGATTTCTTCGATCCTATAACCGCATATTACTCCAGTAATTAGGTGCGCATTAGGATTCAATGTCGCTTTTTGAAAAAATTCCTCAAAAGTCACTTTTTCTTCAATCAGTTCTTGCAGTTTTTTTTCATCATAACCCGTTAGCCAACTGATCACTTGATGTAATTCCTCTATTGTTCTGTTTTTCTTCTCCACTTTTGTGACGTAATGTGGATATACGGAGGCGAATGTCATTTTTGCAATACGCTCGTCGTGATTTTTTGTGTTGTTCATAGCAGGATTTTCTTAAAATCAAATTTACTAAAAAAAAACAACAACAATGGAGCCATTACGAGGAACGAAGCAATCTTATCTAGTATTTCAACTGTGACTAATTTGTTTGGTATTCACGAGCGAGACGCTCTCGTTAGTACTGGGGTCTATTAACCTATAAACGAACACTAATGGGTTAATTATAGCGTAAATGTATTTGATTTAAACTACAATTATAATTCTTTTTGCAAAAGTCGCTTTGTGGTTATAAAAATAAAATACAGTACGGTATTTCAAGAACAAAACACAGGAAATAAAAGAAATTCAAGGGATTATAAAAGCCAAAAACAAGTCCTCACCGGCACTATAGGAACTACAAAAACAGCAAGTGATTCCAAGACATGACGCGAATTAAAACCTCCCATTTATGGGTAGGGCAAGTTGTGCTCAAAAGTGAAGGAAAACACGCAAAAACCATCTTGCTTTAACCACACAATAAAAGAGAACTTTAAATCCTCTTGACATTCCCTTTCAAAACTTTACGATAAGTGCATAGTTCCTGCCAGTAACTGGTTCCGTTCAACACGTGCTTCATTGTTGGTGCTTCGCACCCAACGAATCCCTAGCTGTTAGCGGTTGTTTTATTTTATATTCCGTTTTATATTCCGTTTTATTTCTGTTTTCATTTTTTCAAGTGTTGCATTACTAATTGCATCAGAAAAATGTCTATGAATATAAATGTTTTCGTGCTGATTTAATTCGCTGATATTCATTCCGCTTTTGTCTATTTCTGCTAATTTTCTGAATAATCCAGTTTCTCTATTTAAATATTTAAAATCTTCAAGTAAACCCCAAGCTATGAATATTGTTTTTTCAAAGTCATTTAATAGCTTATCCAATTCTATTAAGTGCTTTCTATTTTCTGTGGAAATTAAATATTCTAAAAAGCTTTTGTTATTCGTTTTTGCCATTCCAGTAGTTGGAAATCCAATAAGTTCAACAAATGAAATTTTGCTTGCCAAACTACTTTCAACATTTAGTTTAGAGAAAATTTTATGATAGCGTTTTCCGTCTCCTTTATAATTTGGTAATAAAAAAGGATGATGAATATGGTAAGTTTCCCAAAAAGTTACTCCGTCAGTTAAATATTCAGAGACGTAATTAAACATTTCTTTAGTTTCTATGTCAAATGCCCAATTTGGATCTCGTCCTACAAATAAAACTTGCGCTTCCACAGGATTTGCTCCTTGGTAATTCCTTTTAGAATAAAGTTCATTTAGTGATTGTGACGGATGCTTTTCGAATAGAGATTTTTCCATTTTTCAAATTTCATTATTTCTTTGAAAGTGTTGATTTCACTGCGATTTCCAAAAATAACCGCTAACTCGTTTATATGTGTGACAAAGTCACACAAAGTCACCCGATTATGGGTGGGTATGTGTGATAGCCATCACACAATATTTGTTTTCAAATATATTAAATTTTTCTTACAAAATAGTATTCTTTTTTAAATTTGGAGAAAAATTTTAAAACATACTTTTTAGCACAAAATCTCTAGCCCTGATAGTAGCGGCATCCTTTTCCTTGCTGCTGCCAGCAAGGAAAAGATAGAGCGAATAGCAGGAAATAGCTCCTAAAAAAACTTGGAACTTTAAACATTATACTTTAAACAAAAATTTTGTATTTTTGCACTCCAATAAAAGGATTAAGTATATGTTAGATAGACTTCAAATAGTAAAACAACGTTTTGATGAGATTTCGGATTTGATTATTCAGCCGGATGTAATCTCGGATCAGAAGCGTTATGTGCAATTGAATCAAGAGTACAAAAGTTTAAAAGCTTTGGCCGAAAAGCGTGATGAATATGTGAATATCATGGCGAATATTGACGAAGCAAACGAAATAATAGAGGATAACAGTGATGCAGATATGACCGAAATGGCCAAAATGCAACTGGAAGAAGCCAAAGAAAGATTGCCGGTACTGGAGGATGAAATCAAATTTATGTTGATTCCTAAAGATCCCGAAGATGCTAAAAATGTCATGGTCGAAATTCGTGCTGGAACGGGTGGTGATGAAGCGAGTATTTTTGCAGGGGATTTGTTTCGTATGTACACAAAATATTGTGAAAACAGAGGTTGGAGAACTTCGGTTGTAGATATGAATGAAGGTACTTCGGGCGGATTCAAAGAGGTGATTTTTGAAGTTACGGGTGAGGATGTTTACGGAACCTTGAAGTTTGAAGCTGGTGTTCACCGTGTGCAACGTGTACCACAAACTGAAACGCAAGGACGTGTACACACATCAGCAGCAACGGTTATGGTATTGCCAGAAGCTGAGGAATTTGATGTGCATATTGATATGAATGATGTACGTGTCGATTTCTTTTGTTCGTCAGGACCAGGTGGACAATCCGTAAATACGACTAAATCAGCGGTGCGTTTGACCCACATTCCAACCGGATTGGTGGCGCAATGTCAGGATCAAAAATCGCAACATAAAAATAAAGATAAAGCTTTTGGTGTTTTACGTTCCCGTTTGTACGAACAGGAATTAGCCAAAAAACAAGCTGACGATGCTACAAAACGTACGTCACAGGTAAGTTCTGGTGACCGTTCTGCAAAAATTCGTACCTATAATTACGCTCAAGGTCGGGTAACAGATCACCGCGTAGGATTGACATTATACGATTTAGGAAATATCATGAATGGTGATATTCAGAAAATTGTTGATGAGCTAGCCTTAGTCAACAACATGGAAAAACTGAAAGAAGCCAGCGAAGTTTTCTAAAAAAATCGTGTGAGTTTAGCGCATAAACTTTATAATAAAGAAAATAGAATACTGATGCCATACTAAATTATTTAGTGTGGCATTTTTTATTTAATTGTTTTTAAGATGATATAAAATAAAATTTAAGAAAGTATTTGTAAATAAAAACTCTACTTTTGCAGCAATTTTAAAACTATTTCAGTTTAATAGTAAAACGTTTAATTAGATTAATTTATGAAAAAGAGAGTTTTAGTACTACTTGTTTTTGCAAGTTTTGTTTCGGCAAATGCACAGTCTTATCTTGGGTATGTCCATGATAATTATGCGGGAGTTCAAAGTGTGTTGTTTAACCCAGCCTCTATTGTTGATTCTCGTTTCAAAACAGATATTAATTTGTTTTCTATTAGCACATTGGCTACGAATGATGCGTATGGTGTGAATTTGTTTGATGCTTTTAAAAGCGGATACGACTTTGAGACACAAGCTCAAAAATCATTGGCTTTGAGTAATAATGCAGTGTTAAATACGGACTTTATGGGGCCGTCTTTTATGTTTAATATTGCTCCAAAGCATTCGATAGCTGTTTTTACAAGAGCAAGAGCTACTGTTAATATTTTAAATGTAAATGGGAATGTTATTGATGAATTGGCTAAAGACAATACAAATGATTTTGATTACAGTATAGGAAGTCCAAATGCAGTTGGGAATTCATGGGGAGAGTTAGGTCTTTCTTACGCAGCGGTATTGTATCAAAAAGGAACTCACTTTGTAAAAGGTGGATTTACTGCTAAATATTTGCAAGGAGTGGCTAACTATCATTTTCAAGCTAATGGAGTGCAATTGAAATATGTAGAAAACACTGTAATTCCACAAAACAGTCAATATACAAGTACAGGAACTGCTCTATATGGTTCTAGTCAAGATTTTGCAACTAACAGTACGGTTGAAATCGATAGCCAATCAAAAGGATATGGCTTTGATTTAGGTTTAGTGTACGAATGGAGACCTGATTATGATGCTTCAAGAACAGACATCAATAATTTAAAATACGCAAATAAATACAAAGTACGTTTTGGATTATCAGTTACTGATATAGGAAGCATGAATTATGATAAAGGAATTCGAAACACTTATGATTTAAATAAAACGATTACAGAGGCTGATGTTGATAATGCAGATGATTTTGATCAACTTTTGAAAGATAATTATGCTGCAACGGTTGTTAATGGAACGGTGAAATCGTATTTGCCTACTGCTGTGCATGCTGATGTAGACTGGAATATTCACAATAAGTTTTATTTGAACTTTAATGGCGATTTTAGTGTTGTGGATAAAAATAAATTAAACCAAAATAGTATTGCTGATCGCGTAAGTATTACTCCTCGTTTTGAGTCTAGATGGTTTAGTTTTTATGTCCCAGTTTCCTACATGGACTACAATAAGCAAGCACAAGTAGGTGTTGGTTTACGTACCGGTATTTTCTTTATTGGATCGGGTTCTGCTGTGACTAATTTAATTTCGAATAATTCAAGAGCGGTTGATTTTCATTTAGGATTTAAAATCCCTGTTTATCAAAAAAAAAAGACAGCTGTTGCGGTGGATAACGAAGTAGAGAATGCAGCAGTAGCTGAAACTGTACTTGATACTGACGGTGATGGTGTTGCAGATAAAGACGATGCTTGTGTAGATGTGGCTGGACCTAAAGAAAATAAGGGTTGTCCGTGGTCAGATACTGATGGTGACGGGCTCGCTGATAAAGATGACAAATGTCCAACAGTGGCTGGACCTAAAGAAAATAATGGTTGTCCGTGGCCAGATACTGATGGTGATGGAATTGCTGATAAAGATGATAAATGTCCAACTGTAAAAGGTACAGCAGCAAATAATGGTTGTCCTGAAGTTACAGCAGAGGTAATTAAAGAATTAAATAACTTCTCTAAAGCGATATTGTTTAACTCAGGGAAAGCAACTATTAGACCAGAATCTAATCTTAAATTAGAAGAAATTGTAAAAGTAATGAACAACTTTAGCACTGCTAACTTCGTATTGGAAGGATATACAGATAGTACAGGTTCAGTAGTTAAAAATTTACAATTATCTAAAGACAGAGCTGCGGCAGTAAAAGAGTATCTGGTTGCGAATGGTATTAATGCCGATAGACTTTCATCTGAAGGATACGGAATTGAAAAACCCATTGCGTCTAACAAAACCGAAGCAGGTAGAGCTCAAAACCGAAGAGTCGAAATTTTGCTTGCTAAATAATTAGTACACTATTTTTTTTTTAAATTAGGATGAGGTCTGAAAAGGCCTCATTTTTTATTGGTCACAGAAATAGTTTAAAACTATGCACTTTAGTGCATTTCCCTTTCAGGTTCTAAAAAATTTTACCGCAGATTCGCAGATTTTTTTTTAGATTATAATAAATCTGTGAATCTGCGGTTGATTTTTATTATTATAACCGTGGAGACTTTCAGTCTGCTAAACCAAAACTATGGACTTTCAGTCCATGGTGATTTATTTTACGAAAGCCAGTTATTGAATTGGTACTATTGCCTGAGAAATACAATTTTGGAGTAATCGTAGATATTTCGAAATTAATTGAATTCTAGTTTGTAAATTTGCCACACAACCCAACTACAAATGACTACAGAACAACTTTACAATCAAATTCAAGAAAAAAAATCGTTTCTATGCGTAGGTTTAGATGTCGATTTAAATAAAATTCCAAAACATCTTTTAGCATTCGAAGATCCCATTTTTGAGTTCAACAAAGCGATAATTGACGCTACACATGATTTATGCGTTTCTTACAAACCCAATACCGCTTTTTATGAAGCCTACGGAATAAAAGGTTGGATGTCACTGCAGAAAACAATTGCGTACATCAACGAAAACTATCCCGAAATCTTCACGATTGCAGATGCAAAACGCGGTGATATAGGAAATACATCTTCGATGTATGCCAAAGCTTTTTTTGAAGATTTAAATTTTGATAGTGTAACGGTTGCTCCTTATATGGGAAAAGATTCGGTAGAACCGTTCTTGGCTTTCGAGAACAAACATACCATTATGTTGGCTTTGACTTCCAATGAAGGTGCGTTTGATTTTCAAACCTTAATCATTGACGGAACTCGAGGCGAAGCCGAACGGAGCGGAGCTAAAGAATTGTACAAACAAGTATTAGAAACGTCTAAAACCTGGAAAAACAGCGAAAACCTAATGTACGTGGTAGGCGCTACTAAAGCGGAATATTTTACTGAAATCCGTAAAATTGTTCCACATAGTTTCTTGCTGGTTCCTGGAGTTGGTGCGCAAGGTGGCAGTTTATCCGAAGTTTGTAAATACGGTATGAGTGCCAATGTAGGATTACTAATAAATTCGTCCAGAGGAATTATTTATGCTTCAAATGGAACTGATTTTGCCAAAAAAGCAAGAGAAGAAGCCCTGAAAATGCAACAGGAAATGGCAGCAATAATTAGTGTAAGGTTTGAAAAGGTTTAAAGTTTAGGTTTTTTGGATTGCCCATAAAATAGTACGAAAACATTTTGTCTTAATTTTTCTTAATGCCTTAATGGTTAAGACTTTTAAACTTTATTGGTCACAGAAATAGTTTAAAACTATGCACTTTAGTGCATTTCCCTTTCATGTTCTAAAAAAAATTACCGCAGATTCGCAGATTTTTTTTTGAGGTTATATTAAATCTGTGAATCTGCGGTTGATTTTTATTATTATAACCGTGCAGACTTTCAGTCTGCTAAACCAAAACTATGGGCTTTCAGTCCATGGTAGTTTATTTTTTTTGAACCAGTAAGAGATTAAGTTTCATTACGCTTGCGCCTCAATTTGAATAAAAACTTTGCGATCTTTGTGAGAATCACTGTGCCTTTTACTTCGTCAGTACTGTCGCTCGGGTGTGGTTAAACTTTTTAAATCTTAAACTTGAAACAAAAAATCTTTACAGATCAAATGGGGACCACCCATTCCTTTGAAACTTCGCCAAAACGAATTATTTCATTGGTTCCTTCCCAAACGGAACTACTACATGACTTAGGCTTAGAAGACCGAATTATTGGGATTACCAAGTTCTGTGTGCATCCGTATCATTTCAAGTCAAGGAAGAAAATAGTTGGTGGAACCAAGAAAGTGCATTTTGAGAAAATCAAATTGCTAGAACCAGATATCATCATTTGTAATAAAGAGGAAAATACACAAGAAATTGTAGATGAGTTGCGTAAAATTTGTCCAGTGTGGGTGACGGATATTATCACGATTGAAGACAATTTGCAAATGATTACTGATTTTGGTCAGCTCTTTAATTGTAGAACCGAAGCTCAGAAATGGAACGACAAATTGGCTTTTGCCATGTGCGATTTTAAAAACTTCATCAAAGATAAACCCGTTAAAAAAGTAGCATATTTCATTTGGAAAGATCCTTTTATGGTTGCTGGTTCCGATAATTTTATCAATGAATTGCTAAAACTAAATCATTTTGAAAACATTTATGAGAACAATACGGAGACTTCCGGACGGTATCCAGAAATCGAACTCAAAAAAATACGTGTAGAAGGTGATCCAGATTTAGTTCTCCTTTCTTCAGAGCCCTATCCTTTCAAAGAGGAAGATGCTTTTGAGATAGGAAGACACACGAATCATGCAAAAACGGTGTTTGTTGATGGTGAAATGTTTTCTTGGTATGGAAGCAGGCTACTAAAAGCGTTTGATTATTTTAAAAAAATGCATCAAAAATTATAATTCACATTCCTCTAAAATCAACTCTTCGGTTTTTTCAACAGACTTTTCGATCTCAAAATTTAGTTCTGATAACGTTTGGTATTCTTTTTTAAGTTTCTCGATTTCACTTTTCTCTTTCAGTATTCCTTTCATGGGTGTAATTTTTTTGCAAATTTAAGACATACAATCTTTAAAATACATTATTATTTGTTAAGATTGAGATTTAAAATTAAAGTTCTATTTTTACAAAAAAAGGAAACGTGATTAATTATACCATTTACGAAAATAAACACAGTGACCAATGGG
>JAGOJA010000172.1 GCA_017995345.1 Flavobacterium sp. | reverse complement strand
AGCTGGATAATCTAAAAGTATTCACCACCAAAAGCACTAGGGTAGAAGGCGAAATGAGAGTAGCTGCGGATAAGTACATAAAATCAGCTGGTTTAGAAGAGTTGATGCGTGTGAATGAAAATGGCAGAAATGTTAAAATTCTAGTTAAATCAGGAACAACAGATTCTCAGATTAGAGAGCTTTTGATGTTTATTGAAGGTGCTAAAAATGATGATACGGTTCTAATGTCATTAACAGGTAACTTTGATTTGAATGAAATTTCGATTCTTACGGATAAGATGAGAATTCCTGGAGGTGATGACTTAAAGAAAGCAACTAAAGGAAAAGAATAAAATGAAAACAATTCATGCAATTCCGCTATTGTTTAGTTTGTTCCTGATTAGTTGTAATTCGGAACCCACTTTGCAAAAATATTTTGTTGAGAATTCAGAAAACAAAAATTTTATAGCACTTGATGTTTCCCCCGAAATTTTGAATGTTGATCAAACAAAATTATCAATCAAGCAAAGTGAGGCCTTGAAATCGTTTGATAAGATGAATGTTTTGGCTTTTAAATTGAATGGTGCAAACAAGGCCGAATTTGAAGCGGAACGCGCTAAAGTGGACTTGATTCTAATGGACAAAAAATACCAACAACTGATGAAATTTGGTTCTGGAAAAGAAGGTGCCTCGGTAAGCTTTGTAGGAACAGATGAACATATTGAAGAGTTTGTGTTTTTTGCCAATAAAAAAGAAAATGGTTTCGCAGTTGTTCGGATTTTAGGAAAAGACATGAATCCAACTAGTGTGATGACTATGATGAGCGTTTTACAGCAATCTAACATTGATTTAGAACAGTTGAAACCTTTGCAACAATTAATGAAATAAATACACTTATATTTAATAGAAAAGCGTCCTGGTATTGTACCAAGACGCTTTTTTTGTTAGTAAAAAACTGGATTGATAAGAGTTTTTTAATACCAGCATTCAATATCACTAAAAGTGGGTATTGCAAAAGCCTCTTTAGACCTGTAGTTTTACTAAATCATAGTTTTTAGACTATTTATCAAATCAATAGAGTATCAAAGATGAAAAGCACTGCAGTAGAGAAAAAAAATTATAAATCTTTGAGACAAAGAAAGGATACAGCATTTTTATGCATTGGCTTTTTTTTCTTAATAGCAGGAAGTGTAGCTATTGTAATTTTGAAGGTTATGTTTTTTTTAAATTATTCTTGGTAATTCTTTTAGTCATTCTTTTTTGGAAAACTTAAAGTGTAGGAGTGTTAAAAATAGAAAAAGTAGTCATTCCTGTTGTTCATGTTCTGAATTTGAATAATTTTACCAGATATAATGAAAAATGGAGTTTGCTACTGTTGTAATGGCAAATAGGAAAGGAGATAGTCTATGAAAAAATAGATTGAAACTCCTGTAAAGTCGAAAAGAATCACTTGTAAAAATGATAGAATCAATAAATGTATTCGATTTAGAGGGGGTTGCAGTAAATTTGATCTCTAAGTATAAAGGAAAACCTTTAGTACTGATTATTTACAACAATGATTGTCTGGGATGTACTGGTAGAGCTATTCCTTTGGCCTACGACTTTCAGCAAATGCATGATTCCATTCAAGTAATAGGAATACATGCTGATTTTAAAAACAGAGAGGCTACTAAAGAAGCTATCAAAAATATTTTTACTAGTGGCGAGAATCCATTTCCAATATACATAGACAAACAGCACAAAGTGTACGACCAATTTAATGCTGAAGGTACTCCGCAATGGTTGTTGATTACGAATAGAGGTGAATTGTATCGCTCCATTTTTGGCTCTCAAGAAGGAGCTCAAAATAGATTGTCTTATGCCATTGAAACACTTGTTGAAAACAGCACGGTATAAAACAGTTGAATCTTGAAGGAAAGGCTATTACAAAGGCATATCTGTTTTAGTTATACAAAACGGGACAAAGAGCATTAAAAAATAGAAGTTTTTTTAACAATATTCTTGCACTGTGTGACAGTACTACTGTAAAACGTCTATTTGAAATTATAGTGCAAAAATCATATATTCTAATTTATATGATAAAAAGCATATATTTTGATTTATATGATAAAAAGCATATATTTACATAAAAAGTAAGCAATATGGAAGCTGTAATTACTGCCGATATTATCAATTCAAGAGAAGTATCTCCGGATATTTGGCTTAATTTGTTAAAAGACACTTTGCAAAATGCAGGTGTTGAACATAGCTCTTGGGAGGTCTATCGTGGCGATAGCATACAATTGATTACAAAGCCGATTAACGCATTATACTTAGGAATATTGTTGAAGGCGGTTACAAAACAAATTCCTAATTTAGATATACGAATGGCTATCGGAATAGGAGAAATCACGTATCGTTCGGAAAAAGTGTCTTCTTCAAATGGTCCAGCATTTATCAATTCAGGAGTAGCATTTGATGCTCTTAATAAAAAGACTTTGGCGATCAAAACTCCTTGGAAAGATTTTGATGAGGTATTGAATATCATGTTGGATTTAGCGGCACTAACTATGGATAATTGGAAACCGGCAATGGCTGAAATTTTTAAAAAACAATTGGAAAACCCTACCTTAAAACAAGTAGAAATTGCAGCATCATTGCATAAAAAACAAAGTAATGTAAGTTATAGCTTGAAAAAATCGGGTTATGATGAAATTATGAACTGTGTAGCCTATTATAAACGAGAAATAGAAAAATTATGTTATTCATAAAATTAGTATTAGCTCATTTTTTGGGTGATTTTGTACTGCAATCCAGCAAATGGATTACGCATAAGGAGAAATACAAATTCAAATCAAAATACCTGTATATTCATGCCCTGATTCATGCAATTTTACTACTATTGATGTTCGATTTTAAAAAAGAATATTACTTAACCATAGCTTTTATAAGTAGTACCCATTTCTTGATAGATGGAATAAAACTTTTAAAGCCTATGAAAAATGAAAGAATATTATTTTTCTTAGATCAATTAGCGCATATAGGAATACTCTTTTGGGTAGCGAATAGTTGGAGTTTAAGCTTTGATATTCAGTCTTATATCACAGAAAAAAATCTGTTATTTCTACTCGCTATTGTTCTATTAACTGCTGTTACCTCAATAGTATTAAAAGTTGTTTTTAGTTGTTGGAAAAAAGAAATTGAAGAAATAAGTAAAAAAGACAGTTCGCTAGAAAATGCGGGGAAATATATAGGAATGCTCGAACGATTATTGGTGTTCTCATTTATAGTATTAAATAAATGGGAGGCTATTGGTTTTTTGTTAGCAGCGAAATCTGTCTTTAGATTTGGCGATTTGACCCATGCGAAAGACCGTCAACTTACGGAGTACATTTTAATTGGAACATTACTAAGTTTTGGCAGCGCAATATTGATTGGATTAGCCTACCTTGTACTACTGCCTTTTTTTGCGTAACAATATTTAAACTCCCCCTTAAAAAAAACCTTTTTTAATCATTGATTTAAAAAGGGCTTGTAGTGACCACGGCGGGATTTGAACCCGCACGCCCTTGCGAGCACCAGCCCCTCAAGCTGGCAAGTCTACCGTTTCTCCACGTGGCCTTAAAATAAAAAAGGTCAAGTAATAAATTACTCGACCTTTTG
>JAGOJA010000092.1 GCA_017995345.1 Flavobacterium sp. | reverse complement strand
CACTCAACCAATAATTAGCAAAATAATCTGTGTTCGGAACTGTAAAAACAGTTACCGCCTCAATATCCTTGAACAAATCCACATAAAATTCATGCATTTTCCTGCGCAAAGCCACATGAGCATCGAGCACCTCCATTTGGCCTCGACCAATTCCGGCACAAATGTTACTCATTCTATAGTTATATCCTATCTCCGAATGCTGATAATGCGGTGCATCATCTCTGGATTGAGTGGCAAAAAAAACCGCTTTATCTTTCAACTCCTTACTTTTAGTAACTATTGCTCCCCCACCTGAAGTGGTAATAATTTTATTTCCATTAAAAGACAAAACACCGATGTCTCCAAATGTTCCACATTTTTGCCCTTTATAACTACTTCCTAATGCTTCAGCACTATCTTCTAAAACCGGAATGTTATATTTATCCGAAATAGCCTTAATGGCTTCAACCTGATAAGGCACACCATACAAATGCACCGCTATAATCGCTTTGGGTTTATTCCCTTTGGCAATTCTATCTTTAATAGCTTCTTCTAATGCCAATGGACAAAGATTCCAAGTCTCCGTTTCACTATCAATAAAAACAGGCGTAGCACCCAAATATAAAATGGGATTAGCCGAAGCGGAAAAAGTCATACTTTGACAAAGCACTTCGTCACCCGCTTGAACTCCTAGCAAAATCAATCCCAAATGAATCGCTGCGGTTCCGGAACTCAAAGCACCCACATGCGCTTGATTTCCTAAATAATTTTCTAAATCTTTTTCAAAAGCATCTACATTAGGACCTCCAGTCGTAATCCAATGGGTTGCTAAAGCTTCTTGAATATATTGCTGTTCGAAACCGCTTTGTTGAGATAATGATAAAAAAATACGATTCCTATTCATTAAGCATCCAATAATTGGCATCGTAACGCACATCATCTTCGCTGACATTTGATAATGGCAAAGTCGAAAACGATATTAATTTGGAGTCCGGTCCTAATGATTCAATCGCATTAGCATAACCGGCTGGAATATGCAGCATCTTACTTTCTGACTCGGTCAAAGTAACGGTCTCGATTGTTAAATCTTTGGATGGATTTTCCCAATTGTCAATTTTTACATAATGAATTCTAAAAGACCCACTCAAACAGTAAAAATTTTTAGCATCTAATTTATGCCCTTGCCAAGCACGCAAGGGATGCGTATCAGAATTACTGATAATATAAAACCGTTCTATGTCTTTAAAACTAAAATCATTGACGTAAGATAATGTACCTCGATGATCCGAAAAATTCCCTCCCTCAATTAGTTGTGGTGTCATGTTTTGAATACTTTTCGTTATTATTAAATAGTCTAGTTTTCAGTTCGAGCGCAATCGAAAACTTTATGACATCTTTACTTAACCCTGTCCTGAGCGCAGTCGAAGGACACAACTCACACCTCTTCCCGCTCTTAAATAAAAAGCATCAAAAAATATTTGAAATTAAAAGGAGGACTGCTAGTAGTCAGGAAGCAGTAGTCCGCGAGTTGAGGACGAAGGACAAACGGCTCGGGTTAGGAGCAGAACTTTACCTTAGTTTTTGAAACTTTGGATTTAGAGGTTAGCCTTTTTCGGTTCTTTTTTGGGCAATACAAAAAAGAACCGAAAAATCAATTAAAAAAACACTTTTACTTTAAAAAAGGCATTTAAAACTGATCCTTTTTTTATTTATATCCAAGTTTTTTTCTATTCTCCCATTTTTTTCTCTCCGTTTTATCATCAAGAAATTGCTCCATTACAGTATATATTTCCATCAATTGTACATCATGTTCTCCGAGTCGTTGTTCTAAATCATTTTTTAATTCCATGATTTGCTGGGAAAGAGCACTTTGTAATGAAATAGTTTTTCTGATCTCTATAAAGGCTCGCATAATAGCTATATTTGTTTCTACTGCTTTTTTAGACTTTAAAACACTACTCAGCATTGCAACTCCCTGTTCACTAAAGGCAAACGGTGTTTGCGGACTGAATTTTATTGATTCGGGTAGCTTATCACAATTTGTGATAAGCTCCTGCCATTCCATCTTATTCAATTGAAACATAAAATCATCAGGAAACCTATAGTTATTTCTACGTACCGATTGTTTCAAACTTCTAGTTTCTACCTCATAGAGCAATGCTAAATCAAAGTCAAGCATTACTTTCACACCCCTAAATTCATAAATTTTCGATTGAAATACACTTAAATCCATAACTATATTTATTTAGAATTTCTCATATAAAAACAACTAAATATTAAACTAAGTAAGTCGAAAGTTTAAAAGTCATAAAGTCAAAAGAAAAAACATTATGAATAATCACTTAAAATCAACCTGTTGTATCGTTTTGTCTAATTTTAAAATACGACATTATACGATGTTTACTAATTATAATTAAAGTAAAGTAAGTTAAAAAGTAAAAACTCGTCTCATTCTCTCTAACCAAATTAACAGCTTACTATTTTATATTCTTTTTATGCAGCAAATAAAATTTCACACAATAAATGAGCAATAAAGGACCAATAACAAGCCCAAACAAAAGAATATCCGAAACTTTTTGGTACAAAACAACCACCAAAACTGAAATGACAACTTGAGCTATACCATAAAAAGCCGCAACCCATCGGTGCTGCATTTTATATTCATTACTCAACACCTGATACAAATGCAACCGATGTGCCTCAAAAATATTTTCTTTCAAGTACAAGCGATGCAAGATGGTACAAACGGTTTCCACTCCATATACTGCTAAAAACAAAAGCCATACTAGAGAATTCGTTACTAGAATCAGCTTTAAAACAAGATAAATCACCCAAAAAGCAATCGCAATACTCCCTACATCTCCGGCAAAACATTTGGCTTTCTTTCTGAAATTAAAAAATAAGAAAACTAAACTGGCCATCATCGCATATTGGATAAAATCAGCGTCTATAAATACTTTTATCTTTTGATTCACATACAACAACGAGCCCATCACCACCAAAGTATACAAACCGGTTATGCCATTGATGCCATCCATGAAATTATACGCATTAATCAATCCTATGGCTAGAATATAAGCCACCAAAACACCTATAACATGCACAGACTCAAAAACGCCCAAATCATAAAAAATCAAGCTAATGGCAAGAAAATGAACTGAAATTCGGATTTTATTTGACAAACTCTGGATATCATCCCAAAAACTAACCAGACTTACCAAACTAATTCCAGCAAAAAAGAAATAATTGTTTTCGATGTGCTGTGCAAAATAAAGCAAGGCGGCAAACCAAAAAATGATGCCGCCGCCACGCAACGTAATTTCAGTATGTGCCGACCGATGATTGGGTTTGTCCACGATGTTGTATCGATCGGCTATTTTAAAATAGAGCAATTCCAGTAGGAATAAAACAAGAGTAATGAGTAGGTATTGCATTTTTATGTTGAAAAAGTATTTTTATTTGTTTTTGGAAAACTGCTGTCAGTAATTATAATCTAAAGGCTAATAATAATAATAATAATAATAACCCGTTGGGTGTAATTGTTCAAAACGTCAGTTCGAGTGTTTTTTGTGGAGTAAAACGGAATAAAAAATGTATCGAGAACCGTTTTTTAATAATAATTTCTAGTTCTCGATATAATTTTCTGTCGAAAATCACTCGAACTGACGAAAATCACCATTAAAAATTAATTACACCCAACGGGTTAATAATAATAAATGGATAAGTAGAGTCATCAATACTTTTGTTCTAATTAAAAATCAGAGGTTTATCTAAGTAAATCAAAAAAATTATATCTTTAAACTAAAATCAAAACCTATGGCAAAAGTAATAGCTCCTTTTAAAATATCAGGAACATTAGATGACATTAATTTTGTGGTCACGGCAGACGGCGAAAATTATGCCCGAATGAAAGGAAAAACAGGAATAACATCGGAACAGTTCAAAAACAATCCTATTTTTGACAGAATTCGGCATCAGGGTACTGAATTTGGGCAGTGTTCTAAAAAATCCGCACTGTTCCGCCTAATGGCAGATCGTTTTAACCGTTTAGCCAAAGATGTCAGCTTTGCAGGAAGAGCAAATAAACTGCTTTTCGAAATTCTGGAAGAAGACACGACCCAGCCCAAAGGTCAAAGAACGCTTCTCGAAGGGTTGAAAACAAAGGACGGCAAAGAAATTCTGGTTGGTTTTGAAAGCAACAAACTAAGACCCTTACGCACAGTACTTAAAACAAAAGAGCAACACAACCCAAACAACCAAACCCTAACCTTGCTCAATTTCATCCCCAAAGAACACCTGGATTGGCCCGAAGAAGCAACTCATGTTCATTTAGCACTAGCCCTGACCAACTGGGATTTTGAAAACGAAACCTTCAACACCTGTTACAGCGAAGAAATAATACTTGCCAAAGAATCAGAAAAACAAACCGTGACATTGCAAACAGAAATACCAACAGGAAATCACCTCCATCTCACGTTCTTTTTTATAGGCTTTGCTAAACAAGACCGAAAAAAACACAAACTCTTACACCGAAAAAACAACACCGCAACCATTATCGCTTCCGAAATTCCGTAATATAAAAAATGATAACTCCCAAGCCTGCCCCGAGTTTTTATCGAGGGGTCAGCTCGTGACATAATTTTTATTCTAAAAAAGCACTGTAAAATAACATTAATTATGTCTCCCTAAGCGCAGTCGAGGGTCTACAGAATAAAATAGGACTGTCCGCTAAGCGGACTAATTAGATTTTTTTTGCCACGAATTCACGAATTTTTATAACTAAAATTATGTAAAATCATTGTTTCAAGAAGCTTTAACTGGCTTAATTCGTGAATTCGGGGATATTTTTTAGCATTGGTACAAGTAAAGGATAGTCCCCGCTAGCGCGAGCGTCTCGCTCGTGCCCACAATCTAAATCAATTCAAATCCATCTCTAAAACCGTTTGGTCATTATTTCCATAATTTCTAGCAGAACTATATTTCCAGTCGATAGGATCGGTTACAAAACCTGATTCTACTGGATTTTGATGAATGTAATTAAGTTTTTGTTCAAATACCTTTAGCGACCAAATCTCTATTGGATGATTATCCTGCTGCCAAAATTGTCTATGCTTCACATTGCTATTCTTTTTTCCTGCTCGTTCCATCATCCAAAGCATCCATTCTCTGCGGCTTTCTTGAGGATTTTCTTCTATTGTTTGTAGCATTTTTTTTGATGTAAATCCTTTAAAATCCCTCATCAACCCAGATGGATCTCCATTTCCGGAGCGGAATATTAAATGAACATGACTAGGCATAATGCAGTAACCGTAAATCTCCATTGCTTTGTTTTTTCGGCAAAAGTCCAATGATTCTATAATATTCCAGAAATAAGCATCCCTTGTAAACACATCAATCCAATTTACGGTTGCGAAGCTTACAAAATAAGCCCCCGTTTTTTCCCTAAATTTATATTTTGTACTCATAATGCTACTTGTGTTTACGTTTACATTGTGGACACGAGCGAGACGCTCGCGCTAGCGGGGGGGCTCGATGCGACAAAAAAAATCAATAGTAATGGTTTTTACAAAAAGACAACAGCTTTTTTTATAAAAATTGAATCGATAACCCATAATTCATAACTACTCCCTAAACGACTCAAAAGTCCTGATCAGCCCTTGCTCCGTCGAAACGGGTAACCCTTTCTCCATAGCTGTTAGTATCTTATGATTACTCACCACATAATTCTCGGTTAGCTTTTGCAAACGTTCTGAATTTAGTGGCAAATGCAAATAATCCCCTAATTTAGCTCCTCTTTTAATCCAAGAGGATGGAATATTGAAAATTCTACTTTTTTTATTCAAACTTGTCCCTAACAATTCAATCAATTTGTTAGTCGATAAAGACGCATCATCAGCCACTTGATATATCCCTGAAGGAATAGCATTATTTTCCAACAACTCCTTGATCACAAAACAAAGATTTTCAATACTCAAAAAAGATCTTTGATTCTCAAAAGCACCCAATGGCCATGGGAGCCCTTTAGCAACCAATTTATATAGCAAATTCAAATTCCCTTTATTTCCTGGCCCGTGAATCATACACGGTCTTAAGATATAGACTCTCTTTCCTTGTGGTAATTCGTGGCTTAATAGGTATTGCTCGGCTTGATGCTTGGCAATCCCATAATGCGTTTTAGGATTTGGTATTGCGTCTTCGCTCAATATGCCTTTTACCTCATCTGCCACAGCTTTTACGGTGCTCATAAAAACAAATACTTTAGCCTCTGAGTTTATGAAACCATCAAACAATTGCTTGGTTAATTCATAATTAGCATCATAATAATCCTGTGGATGGGATACTTTTTTTAAATCGTGTGCTTTGCCTGCCAGATGAATAACTACATCTGCTGTAACTTCAAATTCCTGATTGGGCTTATAGCGAACACTCATAGGTACAATTTCATGTGAGGACTTTAGATAATTCTGAAGATTAGTCCCTACAAAACCTGCGGCTCCTGTTATGCTGATTTTTGACATTAGTTTTTCAGTATGAGTTCTAGGCTATCAATACATTTGTTCATGGTAAAATTTTTTTCAAAATATTCAAATCCATTTAGTCCAAGAACATTTCGCTCTTCGTTACTCATTTCATATAATTTAATTATTTCTTTTGCTAATCCTTCGGAATCTCCAGCGTTTGCAGAAAACCCACAATTGGCCTCATTAATAATCGCAGCACCTTCGCCATTTAACATCCCCAAAATTGGTGTTTTAGTACACATATAAGCTTGTAATTTTGCAGGTACTGTTAGATTAAATATTAATTCATCTTTTAAAGACACTAATAATACATCCGCTTTCGTAAAAAAAGTCTTCATGGCTTCTAATGGGAAACGTCCTAAAAAATGTACTGTTTGATTTAAATTATTTTCATCTACATATTGCTCTAGCTGTGGTTTACTTCGACCGTCACCTAAAAAAATGAAATGGATGTCTAGTTGATCTTTCAAAATCAATGCTGCTTTTACAATCGACATAACATCTTGCGCCATTCCGATATTTCCAGCAAAAATAATCTTAAACCCTTTTGGTAATTCCGGAATTGGATAATCGGCATTCCCATTTAAAATAGAATCTTCCGCCCAATTAGGAAAATAAACTAATTTATGAGCATAATTACCTTTTGCTAAAATAGATTCCTTAAACCCCTTTGAGCTGATTAATATTTTATTTGAATTATTGTAAATGTATTTCACCATTTTTTCAAATAGCGATAATACCATCTTATTATTCACACCTCCAGCGGATGTCAAACTTTCTGGCCATAAATCGAGAACCCAAAAATGTAGCGGTATCTTTTGAATTTTAGAAACCACAATTGCCGGAAAACCTTGTGTTATAGGAGAGGGCTCATGAACCAAAACAACATCAAACTTTTGTTGAAATGATAAAGTCAATGCTCTTATTGATGCAAAAAAAGCCCAACTAAAATAATTAAGAAACAACCTAATTCCTCCTCCTTTTCCTCTTGGTACTAGCCAAGTTCGAATGATATCTACACCTTGAAAATTTTCCCTTGTATTTTTAAAAAATCCATAGTTATTATAAATTTTTCCTTCGGGATAATTGGGCAATCCGGTGAGAACTGTGACTTCGTGTCCTTTTTTGGTTAATTCAATTGCAATATCGTTGCTTTTAAAATTTTCAGGATAAAAATATTGCGTAACAAGAAGTACTTTCATTCCTTTAATTTATCTCGCTCCAAACTACTCTTTTAATATAATCAGTATAACTAATGATAATTCGCACCATTTTTTCGGAAACATTCGGCATGGAATAATCAGCTACAGAGCGTAAATTTCTTTCTGTTCCTACTTTTTGATATTGCAACTGCGTTAAGCCTTGCATGATTCTTTCTGGATTCAATCCCACCATCATCACAGATGCTTCTTCCATGGCTTCTGGTCGTTCATGTGCATCTCTAATATTTAATGCTCTGAAATTCAAAGTAGAGGATTCTTCAGAAATAGTTCCACTATCTGACAATACTGCGAATGATTTCATTTGCAACGCATTATAATCATTGAATCCTAAGGGTTTCAAAAACTGAACTTTTTCGTGCATTCTAATACTTTTCTTCTCAATCATATTACGAGTTCTAGGATGGGTACTGACAATAATGGGGTAGCCATACTTTTCGGCTATCAAATTCAAACTATCCATCAAGCCTTTGAAGTTTTTCTCGCTATTAATATTTTCCTCCCTATGAGAAGAAACTACAAAAAACTTATTTTCTTCTAACCCCAAGCGTTCTAAAACATCCGAAGATTGAATAGAAGGAAGGTAATGATTCAAAACCTCAAACATCGGCGAACCAGTTTTAATAATTCGGTCTGCTGGCAAACCTTCTCTTAATAAGTACTCTCGCGCAATATCACTATACGTCAAATTCACATCCGAAACATGATCTACAATCTTACGATTGGTTTCTTCTGGGACACGTTGATCAAAACAACGATTCCCAGCTTCCATATGAAAAATTGGAATGTGACGTTTCTTCGCAGGAATAGCACACAAACAACTATTGGTGTCTCCTAAAACTAAAAAAGCATCTGGTTTTTCGCTTTCCAATAAAGGATCAATTTTAATCAATATCTGACCCACTGTCTCCGTAGCTGTTGCGCCCGCTGCATTTAGGAAAAAATCTGGCTTTCTAATTTTCAAATCATCAAAAAAGATCTGATTCAATTCATAATCATAATTTTGACCCGTATGTACTATTACATGCTCAATCGCCTCCGACGCGTCCAAAGCCGCCATTACTCTTGATAATCGTATAATCTCAGGACGTGTTCCCACTACCGTCATTACTTTTAATTTACTTTTCATTTTTTATTAGTTCTCGCAGATCTCACAGATTTCCGCCGATTTTTACTTTGATTTAATTAAAAATCATTTACGATTCTTTTAATATTTTCTGTTATATTTTCACAATTAAAATTAACTAATATACCGACTTTCTTTCGTGACAATTTCAGATAAGTTAGGAGTTGCTTAAAATGTAATTTTGATAAATCTTCAACAGATTTGATTTCAATAATAACTTTATCCTCTACTACTATATCTAGTCTAAATCCAATTTCTAAATTAATTCCGTCATATAATACTGGAAGTACAACTTGACTTTTAACTTCAAGGTTATGCTTCTTAAGTTCATGAAGTAAAGCAGCTTCGTAAACAGACTCCAGCAATCCTGGACCTAGATTTTTGTACACTAAAAATATACATCCTCTAATTTTATAGGTAATATCATTTTCTTCCAAAAAATTCTAAATTATTATTTCAGAAATTCTATTATACATAAACTAATTTGATTTTTTCTCTCGCTGATTTCACAGATTTACGCAGAGTCTTTTTTAAAACTTATTTTTTATAACATACTGTGAATTCTCCTTCAAATAATCTTTTTTTTTCATGATTAGACAAATTTACGCAAACCTCATATACTAATACTTTATGATATTCTGCGAAAATCTGCGATATCTGCGCGAAATTTTTATACGTTCTCAAAATATGTATCCGGATCATTCGGGTCATAAAACTCATTGATCCAAAAATTGGTATACAATACCTCATCCCCAATATTCTTTATATTATGGGTGTACCAAATCGGCATATCTACATAAGCAGGTTCCGCTCCATCCAAATAAAAATCCAATACTTCATCGGTACCGATGCGTCGCAACTGAATCAATGCCTTCCCCTTAATAACGGCAAAACGTTCTATTTTTCGGGTATGATAATGGTTCCCTCTGGTGATGCTGGGAACAGTCGTAGAAAAGGATACCTGACCTCCCACACCCAAACGAATGATTTCAACAAAAGAACCTCTTGGATCCGTATGCTCTACAAATTTTACCGGAAAATGATTGGCAATATCCATATAACAACGAAACGTATTGAATAAATTCAATTCGAATGTAGTATTTAAGGATGGAATAATTCCCTTATCCTGATATGCTGCTTTATAACATTCAAGCAACGATAATAATTGTGAAACTTTAGATTCTGACGTATGGGCTATTACTAATTCAGCATTGCTCTTTCCCTTTCTGATTTCGGAAAGAATGGCTTCAACTAATTCTCCAACATAAATCAATTTCAACTCACCATCCACCTCAATAGTTGGCGTTTCATTATGAGCCAATTTATGGCAAAAAGTAGCCACAACCGAATTATAATTGGGATGTCCAAAAGGACCAAAAACGTTAGGAATAATCATTCCTGTGAACTTTCCTCCAGCCTTTTCAGCCCAATCAATCATCAATTCACGACCTTCTTTTTTAGACTTCCCATATAGATTATCTCTTTCTTCCTGGCTAGAAGAGGAAAATAAAACATGGGCTTTGCTCTTGGTCTGATCTAAGGATTGAATCAATTTTTCAACCAATCCAATATTCGTATCATAAATAACTTGTGGATCATTATGACGATTCATGGCCGCTAAATGAACGATCACATCACATTGGGCAACAAATTCATTCAGTTGATTCGGGTCTTCAAAATATTCTTTTTGAAAATCAATCCTTTCGAATTCTTCAGGAAACAATCCTAAAGTATTATACAAATGCGTACCCACAAATCCCGCCTGCCCCGTTATTCCTATTTTTAACATAACTATATTTATACTTTAAAGTAATCGATATCAAATCGATATTCATCTTGAACTTCCCCTAACAAATAATCCGCCATCACTAATAATTTAGCTCCTTCTTCTAGCGATTGAATACTACTCACATATCCCGAAGGAACGTGAAGCACATTCAGCGTTTCAGCATCGACTATAAAACTAAACCGTTCCAAATCCTTAGAAGGATTGTCCCAATCATCAATGGCAATCAATTCAATTCTAAAACTACCTTGCAAAACGGAAAACCACCTTTGCTCTATGCGGTGTCCTTGCCACCCACGAACAAATGTGGTCTCGCTATTTTCTATGAGATAAATCCTTTTTATTGCCGTTGCATCAAAAGAATTATTAAATCGAACTGTACCTCTAGTATCAGAATGACTTCCCCCATTTATTATTTTCGGAACCATATTATTTTACAATTATGAATCTTGCATAATTACTGAATACTAAAAACTGATCACTGCACACTAATTCCTAACCTGGCATTTGAACTACATCCTCTCCAAAAACTTCTTTTCTAATAAGTGGCAAAGTCGACAATAATTTCTTCATCCCCGCAACATCCTGCTGTTCCGTATTATGAGAATGATAATCTTCAATTACTGAAACATCCTCTTCTCCCTCAGAAAAATATTGTGCATAATTCAAATCACGGTTATCTGCAGGAATTCGGTAGAAATCTCCCATATCTTCCGCTTTTACCATTTCCTCACGGGTACACAAGGTTTCATATAATTTTTCACCATGACGGGTACCGATAATCTTGATTTCAGTATCAGCCTTACAAAGTTCTTTTAGGGCTTGCGCTAAATCTCCAATAGTTCCCGCAGGGGCTTTATTTACAAATAAATCGCCTGGATTACCATGTTCAAAAGCAAACAGCACTAATTCTACTGCTTCATCCAATGACATCAAAAAACGGGTCATATTGGGATCCGTAATCGTAATTGGATTTCCCTCTTTAATTTGTTTTAAAAACAACGGAATCACAGAGCCTCTCGATGCCATCACATTCCCATACCGAGTCAAACAAACTGTTGTAT
>JAGOJA010000091.1 GCA_017995345.1 Flavobacterium sp. | reverse complement strand
GGAACCATAACTACTTTAGAATTCAGAACTGCGCAATTGAATTATGTGAATGCCACCGTACGGTACAGCAATGCGCAATTTCAAGGAAAATTATCTGAAATTGCATTACGGGAATTAGCAGGAAATCTTATTTTTTAATTTAATTTTGTATAAAAAAAATTCAAGAGTGACTTCATATAACCCCAAAGACTGGATTAGTTTTATTTTTAATATAAGTAAAGCAGATACATTCCGGAAATTAATCCCAATGATGATCCTTATCGGACTTTATTCGGCTGTGATTGCCTATTTAGAAATTGAGTACTGGGATTTACCGGATGACAGTCCCGTAAAGAATATCTCTATAATGCACGGAATGTTGGGTTTTGTAATATCGTTATTACTGGCTTATAGAACTAATACTGCTTATGATCGCTGGTGGGAAGGTAGGAAAATCTGGGGAAGCTTAATAAATAACAGCCGAAATCTTAGTATTAAATTATCTGTAATATTACAAGATGAAAAAGACCGCACGTATTTTCGAAAAATGATCCCGAGTTACGCCTCCATTCTACATAAACACTTAAATGATACGGATACCAGCAAGCAATTATTTGATGACGTAGATTTAGAAATTGACCATCACAAACACAAGCCCAATCAAGTAGTTCAAATGTTATTTCAAAAGATTAATGACTTGTATGTTTCCAAGAAAATAACTGGAGATCAATTGATTATCTTAAATTCTGAAATACAATCTTTTACTGAAATTTGTGGTGCCTGTGAACGTATTAAAAACACACCAATACCCTATTCTTACAGCGCATTTATAAAAAAATTCATATTTATATATGTGCTTACATTGCCTTTTGGTTATGTATTTAATCTGGGCTATTTTGTAATTCCGGTAGTGGTTTTTATTTTTTATGTTTTAGCAAGTTTGGAATTAATAGCAGAGGAAATTGAAGACCCCTTTGGAAAGGATGTCAATGATTTACCAACAAAGAAAATAGCGGAAAGTATTAAAAAACACGTTGAAGAAATAATTTAATTTTGACAGGCAATACTCCTTATTGTGTTAAAAAAAAAGTGACTTCGTTATTAGTATTAAAACGGTACAATTTATTTAATTCACAGCATTAAATTTAAATAAATGCTTTTTTAAGTCCATATTTTTATTCAATTGCTTTTTATGTCTATAAAATCACAATTTTTAAAAACAGGTTAAATAAATTAGTTCTAAAAAACAAAAAAAATTGTTTCTTACTCCAAACTGCAATCCTTATATTTGCAACCTCATTAAAATTGACAGATGAAAATATCGTACAACTGGTTAAAACAGTTCATTAAAATAGATTGGAAATCCGAAGAAACAGCAGCATTACTAACCGATTTAGGTTTGGAAGTAGAAATTGTTGAAAAATACCAATCGGTAAAAGGCGGATTAGAAGGCGTTCTTGTGGGGCATGTTCTTACGTGTATCCAACATCCCGATGCCGATAGATTAAAAATAACTACCGTAGACTTAGGTAATGGTCTTCCTGTGCAGATTGTTTGTGGTGCTAGTAATGTTGCTGCGGGACAAAAAGTACCCGTTGCTACAATTGGAACTACACTATATGACAAAGAAGGCGTTGCTTTTTCAATCAAAAAAGGAAAAATACGCGGACAAGAAAGTCATGGAATGATTTGTGCCGAAGATGAATTAGGTCTTGGTGAAGGTCATGATGGCATTATGATATTAGACGATTCATTAGTACCCGGAACTCCTGCTGCAACAGTTTTCAAAATTGAAAATGATGAAGTTTTCGAAATTGGATTAACGCCTAATCGTGCTGATGCAATGAGCCATTTAGGAACAGCTCGTGATTTAAGAGCGGGAATGCTACAAAGTGGTGCAAATGTTGAGTTAATTACACCTTCCGTGAGTAGTTTTAGAGTAGATAAAAGAACTTTGAAAATTGATATTGATGTAAAAGAACCTAAACTTGCTCCTAGATATTGTGGGATTACTATTTCAGGTATTGAAGTAAAGCCGTCACCTGATTGGTTACAAAACAGATTGAAAGCTATTGGATTAAATCCAAAAAACAATATTGTTGATGTTACTAATTATGTGATGCATGAATTAGGTCAACCTCTTCACGCTTTTGATGCTGCAAAAATCAATGGTAAAATAGTTGTGCAAACACTTCCTGCAGGAACAAAATTCACTACGCTTGATGATGTAGAAAGAACGTTGCATGAAGAAGATTTAATGATTTGTGATGAAAAAGGACCTTTATGTATTGCAGGGGTTTTTGGAGGAAAAAAATCAGGAGTTTCTAAAAGCACTAATTCTATATTTTTAGAAAGTGCTTATTTTAATCCTGTAAGCGTTCGTAAATCGGCAAAAAGACATCAATTAAACACGGATGCCTCTTTCCGTTTCGAAAGAGGAATTGACCCAACTATTACGGAGTATGCTTTGAAGCGTGCCGCTTTATTGATTCAAGAAGTAGCAGGTGGAGAAATCACATCGGATTTGATCAATGTTTATCCTAAAAAAATAGAAGATTTTAATGTGTTTTTAAATTTTAATAATGTCGATAAAATTATTGGAGAAAAATTACCAAAAGACATCATTAAGAAAATTTTAGTGTCATTAGATATTAAAGTAAATAGCTTTTCGGATGCCGGTCTTGGATTGACAATTCCTTCTTATCGAGTGGATGTTCAAAGGGAAATTGACGTTATTGAAGAAATACTTAGAGTGTATGGCTACAATAATATCAGTTTTTCTAAAAAGCTTAATGCTTCTGTTTTCAATGCTCCAAGAAATGAAGACTATAAAATACAAAATACGATTGCCTCACAATTGAATTCTCAAGGGTTTCATGAAATGATGGCAAATTCACTAACTACAGCTTCTTATGTGCAGCTTTCAGAGCAATTAAATGACGATTATAATATAACAATACTTAATCCTTTGAGTGCTGATTTATCAACAATGCGTCAGTCTTTATTGTTTTCCGGACTTGAAGCAGTGTCTTACAATATCAATCGTAAAAATGCAGATTTAAAATTATTTGAATTTGGAAAAACGTACCACAACTATCTTGCTGGTTACGAGGAAAAAAAGCACATGAGCTTATTCCTTACTGGAAACAGAAATCAAGAAAGCTGGACCAGTGTACAAAAAATGTCTAATTTCTTTTTATTCAAAGGATATGTATATGGAATACTTTCGAGATTAGGTATTGAAAACACTCAAAATATACCCGTTACTTTGGATGTATTTTCAGAAGGAATTGCTATCAAATTTGACAATGAAACGATTGTAGAATTAGGAGTAATAAAGAAATCAATTTTAAAACATTTTGGAATAAAACAAGAAGTACTTTATGCTGATTTTGATTGGGATTTAATTCTAAAGAAAACGTCTACTAAGATCAAGTACGCTGAAATTCCTAAATACCCTGAAGTTCGCAGAGATTTGGCTTTGCTACTGGATCAAAATATTACTTACGAAAGTATTTATAAAATTGCCCGTCAAACTGAGAAAACGTTATTAAAAAACATTAATTTATTTGATGTCTACGAAGGGCAAAATCTTCCCGAAGGTAAAAAATCGTATGCGTTGAGTTTTACTATACAAGACAATTCAAAAACTTTGACAGATGCTCAAATTGACAAAATTATGGGCAAACTACAAAAGAATTTTGAAACTGAACTTGGAGCTGTCTTAAGATAAGTTTGATTTTATACATAAATCAAACGCTACAATTTTGATATCTTTAAATGATAAAGGAGGATGATTATATTTTAATCTTCCTCCTTTTTTTATAAAAAACAGGGGTTTCCTAACCCATTTTATTTATAAATTTGATATGATTCTGACCGTTTGAGAGCTGTCTAAGCCCTTTTTAAATACCTATTCGCACAAATAAATCTCGCTTAAGCCTGCTGGCCTGAACGCAGTCGAAGAACTCGACTTGACTTAAATTAAATCACTATTTTCAAAGATAAAATAGCCTTACACTTTCTGTACGATATAAAAATACTTCATACTGCGGGAGGATTTAGGACTAGAACTAAAACCATGTGCGCTTAAAAAAAGAACAAAAAAAACCTCACATTACTGTGAGGCTTTCTCTATTCAAAAAAATTTCAAGAAATTATTTTTTCTCTGATTTTTCCATTTTAGCTTTCAATGCAGCTAACATATCATTATTATCACCTAAAGTTGCAGCTGGTGCATTTGAAGATGAGTTAGATGAAGTGTTTTCAGTTGCAGCTTTCACATTTTTCTCTTCTTCTTCACGGAAGATAGCAGTGTGAGAAGCAACTACTCTTTTGAATTCTTTGTTGAATTCGATTACTTTGAAATCAGCAGATTCTCCTTTTTTCAATTTCTTTCCGTCTTCTTTTTCAAGGTGGCGTGTAGGGATGAAAGCAACGATATCTTCTCCAAATTCTACAGTAGCTCCTTTGTCAACAATTTCAGAAATCTCTCCGTTGTGAATTGTTCCTACAGCGAAAGAATCTTCATACTGATCCCAAGGATTAGCAGTAGTTTGTTTGTGACCTAAAGATAATTTACGTCCTTCAACATCTAATTCTAATACTACAACGTCTAATTTTTCACCAACATTTACAAATTCAGATGGGTGTTTGATTTTCTTAGTCCAAGATAAGTCAGAGATGTAAATTAATCCATCAATTCCTTCTTCCAATTCTACGAAAATTCCAAAGTTTGTAAAGTTTCTAACGATTCCTGTATGTTTAGAACCTACTGGGTATTTAGCAGTAATATCAGTCCAAGGATCTTGAGACAATTGTTTGATACCTAATGACATTTTACGGTCATCTCTATCTAAAGTTAAGATAACAGCCTCAACAACATCACCTACTTTTACGAAATCTTGAGCTGAACGTAAATGAGTAGACCAAGACATTTCAGAAACGTGGATCAAACCTTCAACTCCTTCAGCAACTTCGATAAATGCACCGTAATCAGCGATTACAACTACTTTACCGTTTACTTTATCACCAATTTTCAAGTCAGCATTTAAAGCATCCCAAGGGTGCGCGTTTAATTGTTTCAATCCTAATTGAATTCTTGTTTTCTCATCATCGAAATCAAGGATTACAACATTTAATTTTTGGTCTAATTCAAGAACTTCAGATGGGTGGTTGATTCTTGACCAAGAAAGGTCAGTAATGTGAATCAATCCATCAACTCCACCTAAGTCAATAAAGACACCATAAGAAGTAATGTTTTTAACAACACCTTCTAATACTTGTCCTTTTTGTAATTGACCAATGATTTCTTTTTTCTGGATTTCGATATCCGCTTCAATAAGCGCTTTATGCGAAACAACAACATTTTTGAATTCGTGGTTGATTTTTACCACTTTGAATTCCATCATTTTGTTTACATATACATCATAATCTCTAATTGGTTTAACATCAATTTGAGATCCTGGTAAGAAAGCTTCAATTCCGAATACGTCAACGATCATACCACCTTTAGTTCTGCATTTTACAAAACCATTAACGATTTCTCCTGTTTCGTTAGCCGAAATAACTCTATCCCAAGATTTGATAGTACGTGCTTTTCTGTGAGATAAAACTAATTGACCTGTTTTATCCTCACGGATGTCAATTAATACTTCAACAGTATCACCTACTTTTAATGCTGGGTTGTAACGGAATTCGTTTAATGAAATAACACCTTCCGATTTTGCGTTGATATCAACGATAACGTCTCTATCTGTAATTCTAACAACTGTTCCGTCTACCACTTCTTCTTGATCCGTAGCGATAAATGTTTTTGAAACTAGTTCTTCGAATTCTTGTAAGTTTTTTTGATCAACTGCATCAATACCTTCTTCAAAGTTGTGCCAGTTAAAATTTGCTAAAAACTCTTCTTGTGATTTTACTTGTTCAGACATGCTGATAAAAAATTTGTATTCTGTATTCTCTCGAGTTTCTTAATGTGTTAGAAAACAGCAGAAGTTGTTTGTATAATTAATGGATACCAAATGGAAACTCTTACTCACCAAAAGGTGTGCAAAAGTAATACATTTATTTTAAATAGCAAAATATTACAGAAAAGATAATCAATTGAAAATCAGGAGCGAATTAATTGGCTTTTTTGCCAGTATCGTTCCCGCTCTCGCCTTTATCTCTCCGCTACGCTTCGAGGATATCCGGCTCCATAGGGGCTAAAGAGGTTTTATAGTCTTTTATTAGCAATAAAAAACCCAATGTATTTAACAGCTATTGGGTTCCAAATAAAAATATGTTTTTTAATGACTAAACTTCTCTACAATTTTCGGGTCGTGCTTGTATTTAAATACAAATGGAAATATAATTGCCAAAACTAATGCATAAGCGGCAAATGTAATCCAAATACGAAACCAGTCTTTACTTCCATCAACCATCGTAAAATATTCCTGTATAAGATAACCACTAGCAAAACTACCTATTAAGGCTCCAAAACCATTTACCATCATCATAAACATTCCTTGCGCACTTCCTCTTATCTTAGAATCCGTTTGGGTCTCTACAAATAACGAACCTGATATATTAAAGAAATCAAATGCCATTCCGTACACTATACATGACATAATAATCATCCATAATCCATCCGCTGGATTTCCAAAAGCAAATAATCCAAAACGCAATACCCAAGCCAACATACTGAACAACATTACATATTTAATTCCGAATTTTCTCAAGAAAAAAGGGATTGCTAAAATAAATAACGTTTCAGAAATTTGAGATATCGACATAATTATTGCTGGATATCGGACCGCAATAGTATTTTTATACTCATCAACCGAAGCAAAATCGTGAATATAAGTATCTCCATACGCATTAGTCAACTGCAAAGCCGCTCCTAACAACATGGAGAAGATAAAGAAAATAGCAAATTTTCGTTGTTTGAATAATTCAAAAGCATTTAATCCTAAAGCACGTGAAAAAGAGGTGTTTTTCTCTCCTTTACACATTGGAGGACATTTAGGTAATGTAAATGCGTATATTCCTAAAATTATAGACACCACTCCCGCAATATAAAATTGATTAGCCGATGTTTCATTATGTGTTAAACTCACCACCCATAAAGCAACAATAAAACCTATTGTTCCCCATATTCTAATAGGTGGATAATCTTTTACAACATCCATGTCCTTAACAATTAATGCATTATAAGCCACCGTTATTGATAATGAAATAGTTGGCATATAGAAAAACATGTTCACTAACATGACCCAGAAAAAAGTGGTAGGATTATCTACTTCTGGCAAAAAAAATAAAGCTCCAGCACCAAAAAAGTGAAGCAAACCATATAATTTTTCGGCATTTAAAAAACGATCTGAAATAATCCCAGTAAGAGCCGGCATAAAAACAGAAGAAATTCCCATGGTTGAAAAGATGATACCAAATTCAGTACCTGACCAATGTTTATTATTAAACCAATAGGCTCCAATTGTAAGCAACCAAGAACCCCAAATGAAAAACTGAAGGAAATTCATTAAAATCAGTCTGTATTTAATTCCCATAAGATGAATTGTTTATTTATTTTAAAAAATTACAAGGCGTAAATCTACTATTAAAAATGAATACTGCAAATAATTATATCGTTTTAGTAATTTCATTTACCAATTCTAAAACAAGCTCGAATTGTTCCTTTCGATTCAAATGTGAATTGTCAATTTCTATTGCATCTTCGGCCATTACTAAAGGGGAATCTTCGCGGTGAGTATCAATATAATCTCGTTCTTCAACGTTTTTAAGCACTTCTTCAAACGTTACACGATCTCCTTTTGCAACCAATTCATTATAACGCCTTTGTGCTCTTGTAGTTGCACTAGCCGTCATGAATATTTTAAGCTCAGCATCAGGAAAAACTACCGTTCCAATATCTCTTCCGTCCATTACAATCCCTTTGTCTTTCCCCATTTCTTTTTGCTGTTCTACTAATTTAGTACGAACCTCTGAAACTTCGGCCACTTTACTGACAAAACTAGAAACTTCAATTGTTCTGATTTCAGTTTCGACATTTACCTTATTCAAATATATTTCGGCAAAACCTAAATCTGCATTAAATTTGAATTGTAGTTTTATAAAAGGCAAGCTTTTTATTAAGGATTCTTTATCGAAAAATTCATCGTTTATAAATCCGTTTTGCATGGCAAAAAAGGCTACGGCACGGTACATCGCTCCCGTATCAACATAAACGTATCCTAAATGAGTGGCCAATTGTTTCGCCAAAGTACTTTTTCCTGTAGATGAAAACCCGTCAATAGCTATAGTAATTTTTTTATTCAAAATGAAAAATTTAAAGTTCAGTGTTATATATCGTTATTGGAAGTTCATTGTTAACCCAAAAAGACTCGTGTTGCCAGCTAATGTATATTTAGAATACGAATAATTGAATTTTAGTTTGTTCATTTTAAGTCCAAATCCCAAGGAAACTCCTGAAAAATTACGTTGTTCTACTAGTCGTAATTCTTCCGCTCTTCTAAAATTATATCCAACACGCAAATTAAACGCTTTTTTAGGAAAGAGCTCTACTCCTACTATTACATGTCGCAAAGCATTATTTATGAAAGATACTTTTTCATCAGTTACTGCACCATCAAGTGAAGATTGTGATCTGGCGGGATTCGAAAAAGCAATATTCCATTGTTGCAAATTTTCTAATGTAAGATGCCATCGAATAGGTACATTTTCTAGTTCCTGCGAAACCCCCGCAATTATTTCAAGAGGCAGTTTCTCATTCGTGCCGTTATATGTTGAAAATTGCGTTCCAATATTTCTAATAGCTAAACCCCAGTTTACATCGTTTCTTTCATCAATAAATAAAGCACCAATATCAAGGGCTCCACCAAAGGAATGGTACGTTTCTAAACTAGATGAAATCAGTTTTGCACTAGCTCCAATATGAATATTGGTATAAGGAATATTATAGGCGTAACCAAAAGAAAGTGCCATTTCACTACCAGTAAATGAAGATGTTGGTTGCCCGTTTTCATCATACCCTTCAAAATTGCCATAATTCACATAATTTACGCCAGCCTGGAAAGTTTGCAAATGGCGATCATACGTATAGGCGTATGAAGCTGTTCCATAAGTGACTTCTTTGTAATAACTCCCATAATTCAAAGCCAGATGGTTGTCCATTTCCGCATTTATAGTGGCCGGATTAAAATGAGCTTGATTGACATCATTATCATATATTGTGATTACTTTTCCGCCTAAAGCAGCCTGCCTTGGTGAAGTGATCAAGTTCAAAAACTGATAGGTATACTTTCCTCCTATTTGACTGTAAGACACAGCACAAATAATAAGGAAACCGTATAACAGAATTTTTTTAAACATGTTTTAAATTGCAGTTTTTATATGGTAAAACGCAACTGCGAAGATAAAATTATAAATACAATAAATTGCAAATTTGAAACTCCTTATTACAAATAAAAAATCCAACTCCCATTTCTTGTTAATCAAGTTTTAGGAGTTGGATTTTTAGAATTAAGAAGTTGTTTTCATTACAAAACCTTTGCGTTTTTAACGTTTTCATCAGTCAAGGCATATTTCAACACTTCACTCATTTCTTTCACATAATGAAAAGAAAGTCCTTCCAGATATTCTGGTTTTATTTCATCAACATCGCTTTTATTTTCGTGACATAGGATAATTTCTTTGATGTTCGCTCTCTTTGCAGCCAGAATTTTTTCTTTGATTCCTCCTACTGGCAAAACCTTTCCACGAAGTGTGATTTCTCCCGTCATGGCTAAGTTGTTCTTGACTCTCTTTTGTGTAAACAATGAAACTAATGAGGTCAACATGGCAATTCCGGCACTTGGTCCATCCTTTGGGGTTGCACCTTCTGGTACGTGCAAGTGAATGTTATATTTAGAAAGTATTTCCGAATCTAATTCTAAAAGCTTCGTATTGGCCTTAATATATTCTAAAGCAATAGTGGCTGATTCTTTCATTACAGTTCCCAAGTTCCCAGTAATAGTCATGGTTCCTTTTCCCGGCGAAAGCAACGATTCTATAAAAAGAATATCACCTCCAACAGAAGTCCAAGCCAAACCAGTTACTACTCCAGCAACATCATTTGTCTCGTATTTGTCTCTACCTAATCTAGGTGCTCCCAGTACTTTTACAATATCCTCGTCAGTTACTTTCTTATTATACTCTTCTTCCATCGCAACTGATTTAGCTGCATTGCGAATTACTTGCGCAATTTTAGCTTCCAGATTACGAACACCAGATTCACGGGTATAACCTTCGACAATTCTTTCCAATTGTTTTTTTCCAATTGATAAATCTTTAGTGGTCATACCATGTTCTTTCAATTGTCTTGGAAATAAATGCTGACGCGCAATTTCTACCTTTTCTTCAATCGTATAGCCAGACATTCTGATGATTTCCATTCGGTCTTGCAACGCAGGTTGAATAGCCCCCATATTGTTAGAGGTAGCAATAAACATTACTTTAGACAAATCATATCCCATTTCAAGGAAATTATCATAAAAAGAATTGTTTTGTTCTGGATCTAAAACTTCTAATAAAGCCGATGATGGATCGCCATGACTACTATTTGATAATTTATCAATTTCATCTAAGACAAATACCGGATTTGAAGTTCCTGCTTTTTTCAAACTTTGAATAATTCGTCCCGGCATGGCCCCAATATACGTTTTTCTATGCCCTCTTATTTCAGACTCATCACGCAAACCACCAAGAGAAATACGTACATATTCTCTACCTAAAGCCTCAGCAATAGATCGTCCAATAGAGGTTTTTCCTACCCCTGGAGGCCCTGTCAAACAAATAATTGGGGATTTCATGTCATTTCGCAATTTTAAAACTGCCAAATGTTCAATCATTCTTTTCTTAACATCTTCAAGACCAAAATGATCTCTATCCAATATTTTCTGGGCTCGTTTTAAATCAAAATTATCTTTAGAATATTCGTTCCAAGGTAATTCTAAAAATAATTCTAAGTAATTTCTTTGAATACCAAAATCAGGTACCTGCGGATTCATGCGACGCATTTTTGATAATTCTTTCTCAAAGTGTTTTTTGGTTTTCTCATCCCATTTCTTGGTTAGAGACTTCTGCAACATTTCGTCCATTTCCTCTTCCTGAGAAACTCCACCCAACTCTTCCTGAATGGTTTTCATTTGTTGGTGAAGGAAATATTCGCGCTGTTGTTGGTCTAAATCAAAACGAACTTTAGATTGAATATCATTTTTTAATTCGAGTTTTTGCAACTCAACATTCATATATCGAAGTGTTTCTAACGCCCTGTCTTTTAATTTATTAATCGCTAATAAATCTTGCTTTTCTTTAACTGAAAGATTCATGTTAGAAGTCACAAAGTTGACTAAAAAGGACTGGCTTTCAATATTTTTGATGGCAAAAGTAGCTTCACTAGGAATGTTTGGACTTTCTTTGATAATCTGAATAGCTATTTCTTTGATAGAATCTAGAATCGCTACAAATTCAGTATCGTTTTTCTTAGGTCTTTTTTCAGGAACCTCCTTAATTTTTGCGGTTATATAAGGTAATTCTTCAACAACGGTATCGATTTCGAAACGTTTTTTCCCTTGAAGAATTACAGTAACATTCCCATCAGGCATTTTTAGCACGCGCAAAATACGAGCAACCGTTCCTATTTTATGAATATCATCTTTAGTTGGATCTTCATCTTCCTCATTGATTTGAGCGACAACTCCAATAGTTTTCCCG
>JAGOJA010000171.1 GCA_017995345.1 Flavobacterium sp. | reverse complement strand
GTCGTCCAATTTTCAGGGCAGCTTTTGGTGTAAATTGATATTTAGCCCAAGCTTCATTCAATACAAAATTTTGATTTTTAGAAGCTGTAGAAGCGTTTTCGCCCCAAGTTCTCGCATCTTGAATGGAGAAGTAAAGTTGTAGATTTTGATAAAAATAATCCATATTTAATCTTGCTCTAGAAACAACGGTGTTTTCTGCAGATTTTCCTTCTGCTATTAATGTTTTTTGTCCATTATCTAGCTCTGCACGAGTTCTGAAATCTAATCCTATTTTTAGGCTATCTACTTGGGAAAAAACTGGCAAAGCTCCCAAAACAAAAACACCAATTATTATTTTTTTTATCATAATTTTATTCTTTTCAGGTTATTTTATAGGTTCTATGACAAGCAACACAATTATTCATCAAACTATTTAGTTCTTTTTGAATTTCTTTCTGCGAATAATTTTCTTTCGCTATTTTGGCAATTTTATCAAAATAATCGTGGGTTTGCATTCCCATAGTTTTAAAACCGACTGGAAGAGATTTGATAAGTCCTTGTGGAACGACATCAACTTTGCAAACACCTGATTGTTGATCGATAGAAACAATTTTAGTGGGATTATTTTCAACTAATCCTTCATTTATCGTTTTAATACTTTCTAAAAAAAGTCGCATTTCAGCCATTACAAATTCTCTGTTTTGGCTCGACATTTTTATTTCGGATCTGCCATCTTTACTATTTTTTACATCTTCGCCTTGTAAAAAAAATTTGTACACCAATCCTACATTCATTAAGATTGATAATGCTAATAATCCTTTGTAAATAACTAATTTATTCATCCTATCTTTTGTGATAATTAGCTTGGTCTTTCACAGCCTTTTTTGGTGTAAAATTTCCAGTTGATAAAAGTTGCAAACACGCAAATAAAAAGCATTAATCCAAAAAATAATCGTGCATCTCCAGAAATCGATTTTGAAGTGGAAATTAATACATTAAATACAAAAGGTCCGAAAGCAGCAATGGCGGCAGTCCAACCAATAACACCCGCTGCTTTTCTTGGCGAGTCTGAAAAAATCATAGGAAATTGTTTGAAGGTAGCAGCGTTTCCAATTCCTGTAAAAAAGAAAATAAGCATTACAATTCCTACAAAATAAGGAAACTGATCTATAGTTGTTGGGGTTAAAAATCCTCCAAATATCAAAACTGAAAATAAAATAATGAGTGCAATTCCTGTAATATGAGTAAGTATAGCACCGCCAGTTTTATCGGCAATTTTCCCAAAAAAAACTCTTGTTGCAGAACCAATAAGTGGCCCATAAAATGCAAATTCCAAAGGATCTAGGTCGCTTTCTAATGGCACATATAAACTCTTAATCATCATCGGAAAAGCGGCTGCCATCCCTGCAAAAGTACCAAAAGTCATAAAATATGTAAGTGTACAATACCAAGTATGCTTATCCCCAAAAATATCCATTTGCTCTTTGAAAGAAGCAACCACAGGAATACTTTTTAATGAAAACCACGCCCATATTCCTACTAAAAATAAAGGAATAATATAAATAAATGCAATGTTTTCTAAATAGATAGTTTTTCCTGTTTCGGCTATTATTTCGCCACCTCCCATAAATGAAAAAATAGATAGCCCTATAATTAATGGAGAAAGTAATTGTACCAAACTAACTCCAAAATTGCCTATTCCTGCTTGTACTCCTAAAGCTGTTCCCAATTCTTTTTTCGGAAAAAACAGTGATGTAGAAGGCATATAAGATGAAAAATCGCCACCACCAATTCCTAATAAAAAAGCAATAAGCATGAAGTAGCCAAAGGTTGAGCTAGGATCCATTACCGCAAAACCGAGCATTAATAAAGGGATAATTTTTAAAAATGTGGTTACGGTAATTACTTTTTTGGTTCCAAACATCGGAATAAGAAAAGTATTAAGGATCCGTAATAAGCCGCCTGCTAAACCAGGCATTGCTGCTAACCAAAATAATTGATTGTCAGAAAATTTAAAACCAATTTTGGGTAATTTTATCACCACTACACTGAACAAAAACCATGTTGCAAAAGACATTGTAAGAGCAATTGTAGTTATGGTAAGTGTTTTCCAAGCAATTTTTTTGCCTTCGTTTTGCCAAAACGTTTCGTTAGAGGCATCATAGTTAGTAAGCCAATCCGAGTTTTTCATATCTATATATTGTTTATTTTAATTAATGATCTATTCTGTATTTAATGTTCGGAGCTTCGTTGTGCGTCATTTTTTTGATGACGTTGCTCATCCAAAACAAGGCAATGGCGGAAACTATGAATACAAAAATCCACGAACTGGTCCACAATCCAGAGAAATCTAGTAAATAACCAAATAAAATAGGACCAATAAAACCGCCAAGTCCGCCAATCAATCCTACCATTCCGCCTACAACACCTACTTCATTCGGAAAATATTCTGGTATATGTTTGTAAACTGCTGCCTTACCTATTCCCCACATTATCCCTATTAATATAACTAAAATTGAAAAAACAGTAATGTGAGCTTCAAATTTGATAAGTGTGTTTCCTTTTGCTAAAAGTTCTTTCTTTTTTACTGTTTGGTTTTGTTTTACTACCACTTCTTGCCAAGAAAATGATTTGGGTAAAACGGATACTTTTTCAGGAATTTCGGGCTTGGTTTTTATCGAAATATCTTCGTTATTCAAAGCAATTTTTTCATTAGAAATGGCTGTTATTGTTCCTTTTTTCTTGGCAACAATTCCTTTTCCAGGCGTTAAAATTTCCATTTTCGGGAGCATTAATAAACCACTAATGATTAGGGAAGAGTATAATACCCAATACATTACTTTTCTTGCTCCAAATTTATCTGATAAAAATCCCCCCAACGCTCGTATTACACCACTGGGTAAGCTAAATGCTGAAGCAAGCATCCCTCCTAAAACTAAAGAAGTTTTATATACATTTACATAGTATGGTAAAAGCCATTGCGAAAAAGCTACAAATAAGCCAAATACTAAAAAATAATACAATCCAAAACGCCACACTCGTATGTTTTTTAATGGCTTTAATAATCCGCCAATCGTTTTGACTTGTGTCTCTGGTTTTTTATTCTTGACGAAAAACATAAAAACAAAACCTATGATTAAAAGAGAAATTCCGTAGAAAATAGGTAACATTCTCCAGCCGTTTTCGGGGTTGTCTTCCGAAAGATAATTGAGCAAACTTGGAGCTAATAAAGTAGTGATGGCAGCTCCTGCATTGCCCATTCCGAAAATTCCTAACGCTCGTCCTTGCCAATTTTGAGGATACCAAACTGATGTAAAAGCAATACCTACCGCAAAACTTGTCCCCACCATACCGAACAATGCACTTAATGAAAAATATAACCAATAAGAATCTACATAATACAATAAAAAGTAAGGAATACTACAAAGGATAAGTAATGTGGTGAATACTTTTTGCCCACCATATTTATCAGTTAGTAAGCCCAAAGGCAATCTCATAATCGAACCTGATAAAATAGGAATTCCGAGTAGCCAACCTGTTTCTACTACACTCCAGTTATAAATGCCATTATCTGTAAGATAGGTTACTAAAACACCGTTCATTGTCCAAGCGGCAAAACAAATGGTAAATGCAAGTGTATTAAGAAATAAAACTTTATGTGAA
>JAGOJA010000090.1 GCA_017995345.1 Flavobacterium sp. | reverse complement strand
TTTTCATGAACAACTTCGGTAAGATTGATCGCACGCCCATCACCTAATTGCCCAGCCCAATTCCCAAATTGATGTCCGGCATAACTCAATGCAAAAGGTTTTGTTTCTGGATAAATGGTACTTCCTGAAAAAATATTTAAAAATTCAGTGGAAAGTATATCTTCTTGCGAAAGACCAATCGCATTTGCTACTTCACTTGAAGCATGAATCAGCGAAGGATTGGATGGTTTTTTGGGCAATACATACGAAAAACAAGCTTCCTGAACCTGTCTTGGTAAATTGATTTCATTGGGATCAGCAGGTAATTCGGAAGTAAACTTATTTTGTATATGGAGTTTCATAGTAATTAAAAAAATATTAAAACAAAGATAACCGTTGTAGGTCAGAATGCTTTACACTTTTATTTATTATTATGATTTGTTCTATGCCAAAATTTTAGTTGTCAAAAACAAAAAAATTCCTGTTTGCCAAAAAGCAAACAGGGTTTTTCAATATATAACAATTTTGTAATTAAGAAAGCGCCGCTTTTACTTGATCAGCTGCTTCTTGAAATTCTACAGCAGATAAAATAGGCATTCCTGAATTATCAATTAATTCTTTTGCAATAGCTGCATTTGTACCTTGTAAACGAACAATAATCGGTACTTTAATTGCATCCCCCATGTTTTTGTAAGCATCAACAACACCTTGAGCAACACGGTCGCAACGAACGATTCCTCCAAAAATGTTAATCAAAATTGCTTTTACGTTAGGGTCTTTTAAGATGATACGGAAAGCTGTTTCCACACGTTTTGCATCAGCTGTTCCACCTACGTCAAGGAAGTTTGCAGGTTCAAAACCAGCATACTTAATTAAATCCATAGTTGCCATTGCTAGTCCAGCTCCGTTAACCATACATCCTACAGAACCATCAAGGTCAACATAGTTTAATCCTACTTCTTTTGCTTCCACTTCGATTGGGTTTTCCTCACGAATGTCGCGCATATCAGCATAGGCTTTTTGTCTGTATAATGCATTATCATCGATATTTACTTTAGCATCTACAGCCATGATTTTATTGTCAGATGTTTTTAAAACTGGGTTTATTTCAAACATCGAAGCATCAGATCCAATATAAGCATTGTATAAAGAATCGATGAATTTCACCATTTCTTTGAAAGCATTTCCAGAAAGACCTAAGTTAAAAGCAATTCTTCTTGCTTGAAAACCTTGTAGTCCAACAGAAGGATCAATTTCCTCTGTAAAAATTAAATGTGGTGTATGTTCCGCCACTTCTTCAATATCCATTCCACCTTCAGTAGAATACATGATCATGTTACGAGCTGTCGCTCTATTCAATAAAACAGAAACATAAAACTCTGAAGTTTCACTTTCACCAGGATAATAAACATCCTCAGCAATTAAAACTTTGTGTACTTTTTTACCTTCTGCAGAAGTTTGAGGCGTAATCAATTGCATTCCGATGATTTGTTCTGCAATTTCTTCTACTTGTTGTAAATTTTTGGCAAGTTTAACTCCACCACCTTTTCCACGTCCACCTGCATGAACTTGGGCTTTTACAACATACCAACTTGTACCAGTTTCGGCAGTTAATTGTTTGGCCGCGGCAACGGCTTCTACTGGGCTATTAGCAACGATTCCGCGTTGAATGCGAACTCCGTAGCTAGCTAAAATCTCTTTTCCTTGATATTCGTGTATGTTCATAATATAAAATTTGTCTGGATTCTGAATTTATTTCAGAATAAAAGTGCCACAAAAATAGCAAAATACATCTGAATAGAGAAATCTTTTTCAATTTAAAAAAACATAGTTTGTGTCATTTCGTAAATATGATTTACATTTTTAATTTTATTTCCTCTGAGGGAAGAAAGCTTCATAAAATGTAAAGGGAAAAATTACTATAACGATTGAATTATTTTTGCCTAGCCACATGCTTTTAAAAGGATTAACTCTATTTCTTACATTAAAAAAAAGCAAATTATTGATTTATCATTTCCGAAAGGCTTAAGCTTTATTAATGCAATTAATTCATTGTTTTTAAAATAATGTTGCAAAAATAGAGTTGTATTCGCGTTTTTAATGCATTATATTTAATGAAATATTTATTTTTGTATAAAAAAATAGAAAGCATGAAAGTTAAAGAACAAGGTCTTTATTTGCCCGAATTTGAACACGACAATTGCGGAGCAGGATTTATATGTAATTTGAACGGTATTAAATCAAATGATATTATACACAAAGCACTCGATATTTTAATCAAACTAGAACACCGTGGTGCTGTGAGTTCAGATGGAAGAACTGGAGATGGAGCGGGAATATTATTTGACATACCTCATGCTTTTTTTAAGAAAGTTTGTGATTTTGAAATTCCTGAAACCAAACAATATGCAGTAGGAATGGTTTTTATGCCCAAAAGCCCAAACCAAATCGCTTTTTGTAAAACGACTTTTGAAACAGCTATAAAAGCGCAAAATTTAGAAATTATAGGATGGAGAGAGGTTCCTGTGGATGTTGCTAATTTAGGCCAAATTGCTGCCAAAAAGGAACCAACTGTAAAACAGGTGTTTGTTGGTAAAAATGGACTAGAACTTACGGAACAACAGTTTAACGCCAAAATGTTTGCCGCAAGAAAAATTGCCGAACACACGATTATAAATTCACGAATTTCCGAAAGTCACAGGTTCTATTTTTCTAGTTTTTCGACCACTACCATCATATATAAAGGTTTGTTGATGCCTGAAGATATCAGCAGATACTATACTGATTTATTAGATGGCGAGTTGGTAACCCGATTGGCTTTGGTTCACCAACGTTTTTCTACCAATACATTTCCATCTTGGGAATTAGCCCAACCTTTCCGCTATATGTGTCACAATGGTGAAATTAATACACTTCGTGGAAATATTAGCCGCATGCGTGCTCGGGAAGAATTGATGCAAAGTGATATTTTTGGAGATGATATCAAAAAATTATTTCCAATTATTTTAGAAGGAAAATCAGATTCTGCTTCGATGGATATGGTAATTGAATTGTTATTGATGACCGGACGTTCCTTGCCAGAAGCCATGATGATGGTGGTTCCTGAAGCTTGGGAAAAACACCAAACGATGTCTGACGATAAAAAAGCATTTTACGAATATAACGCATGTATCATGGAACCATGGGATGGTCCTGCTTCAATTCCTTTTACAGACGGTAACGTGATCGGGGCATTATTGGATAGAAATGGTTTGCGTCCCTCGCGCTATACATTGACAAAAAGTGGTTTCGTAATTATGTCTTCAGAGATTGGAGTTCTTGAAATCAAGCCAGAGGATGTGATTCAACACGGTCGTTTAGAACCAGGGAAAATGTTTTTAGTTGACATGAACGAAGGCCGAATTATTGAAGATGACGAGATTAAAAATACTATTGTAACAAAACGTCCTTATAAACAATGGCTGGATGAAAATTTAGTACAATTAGCCCAAATACCGTATACTCACAATTCAATTCCTGTAGAAAGTGTTGATTTTGAAACAAGACAAAGACTTTTTGGCTATACGCTAGAGGATTTAAAAACAATCATAAATCCAATGGGAGCAAAAGGTGCCGAAGCACTAAGCTCTATGGGTAATGATACGCCATTAGCCGTTTTATCTGAGCAACCACAGCTTTTATACAACTATTTCAAACAGTTATTTGCTCAGGTTACTAATCCGCCGTTAGACGGAATTCGTGAAGAAATTATTACTGATATCAGTTTAGCAATTGGTGGAGATTATAATATTTTTGACATTGTTCCAAAACATTGTAAAAAGTTAAAAATCCAAAATCCAGTAATTTCAAATGAGGATTTAGATAAAATAAAAAATAGTAATCATGTTGACTTCAAATCAGTAACAATCTCTATTTTATACGATATAAAAAAAGGTGTAAACGGATTAGAACGTGCTTTAGAAAGAGCCGTTCAAGCTACTTTTAAAGCAGTTTCCGAAGGTTGTAATATCGTGATTATTTCAGACAGAGGTGTAAGCAAAAAAATGGCTCCAATACCAATGCTATTAGCCTGTTCTTACATTCATCATTCGCTTAACATCCTGAAATCTCGTTCAAAATTTGGAATCGTTATTGAATCCGCAGAACCGCGCGAGCCGCATCATTTCGCCTTATTATTTGGTTATGGTGCCAGTGCGATTAATCCTTACATGGTCAATGAAATTATTCACAACCAAGTAAATCAGGGCTTTATCACTGGTATAAAAGCGAATTATGCCATTAAAAATTACAATAAAGCTATTGAAAAAGGGATTCTGAAAATCATGAATAAAATCGGCATCTCTACTTTACATTCCTACAGAGCAGCACAGATTTTTGAAATTTTAGGATTAAATAAAACATTTACTTCTAAATACTTCCCTTACACTCCTTCCCGAATTGAAGGAATTGGTCTGATGGAAGTTGAAAAAGAAATCAAGAAAAGATACCAAAATGCATTTCCAAATTCAAAAGTCAGCAGTTTACTTCCTTTAGAAATTGGAGGAATTTACAGATGGAGAAGAAATGGAGAAAAACACATGTTTAATCCAACAACGATTTCTAAATTACAGCAAGCAGTACGTTTCAACAGTCCCGAAAGCTATAAAGAATATGCTAAAATGGTCAATGATCAAAGTGAAAACTTAATGACTATTAGAGGTTTATTTGAATTCAATAACTTGGATCCTATTTCAATTGACGAAGTAGAACCTTGGACCGAAATTGTAAAAAAATTCAAAACTGGCGCTATGTCTTATGGATCCATCAGTCAGGAAGCGCATGAAAATTTAGCAATTGCAATGAACCGAATTGGTGGAAAAAGTAATTCGGGAGAAGGTGGAGAAGATCCCAAACGTTTTCAAAAAGACTTAAACGGAGATTCTAGAAATAGTGCTATCAAGCAAGTCGCCTCTGGAAGATTTGGGGTTTCTATCAACTATTTGACCAATGCCAAAGAGATTCAAATAAAAATGGCGCAAGGTGCAAAACCTGGAGAAGGCGGACAATTACCTGGCGAAAAAGTAGTGCCTTGGATTGCTGAAGTGAGAAACTCCACTCCTTATGTTGGATTAATTTCTCCGCCGCCACACCACGATATTTATTCTATTGAAGATTTATCACAGTTAATTTTTGATTTAAAAAATGCCAACCGTGAAGCCAGAATTAATGTGAAACTAGTCTCTGAAGTAGGTGTTGGAACAATCGCTGCCGGTGTTGCTAAAGCAAAAGCAGATGTGATTTTGATTTCAGGTTATGATGGAGGAACAGGAGCTGCACCATTAACTTCATTGCAACATACCGGAATTCCGTGGGAACTTGGTTTAGCCGAAGCGCAACAGACCTTAATATTAAATGATTTAAGAAGTCGCGTCGTTTTAGAATGTGACGGGCAATTAAAAACGGGACGTGATGTTGCAATTGCAGCATTACTTGGTGCGGAGGAATTTGGTTTCGCAACAGCGCCATTAGTAGCCTCGGGATGTATCATGATGCGAGCATGTCACTTGAATACGTGTCCAGTAGGTATTGCAACGCAAGATCCTGAATTGAGAAAAAATTTCAAAGGAACGCCAGAACACATCATCAACTTCATGTATTTTATTGCTGAAGAGTTGAGAGAAATAATGGCACAATTAGGTTTCAGAACCCTAAAAGAAATGGTGGGACAATCTCAAAAACTGAATTTCAATAAAGCCATCAAGCATTATAAAGCAAGTGGATTAGATTTATCTACTATTTTATATAAACCAGAAAAAGCTAAAGAAGTTCCAAACCACAATACGACTACACAAGACCATGCTTTAGAACATGTACTTGATCTTGACATTATAAAAGCGGCAATTCCTTCTATTTACCGGAAAGAAAGAACCCGAGTTACTTTTAAAATTAAAAACACAGACCGTTCTGTTGGTGCGATATTAAGCAATGAAATTTCAAAAATATACGGCGCACAAGGTTTACCCGATGACACTATATTAGTTGATTTTGAAGGTACTGCCGGACAAAGTTTTGGTGCTTTTGCAACCAATGGCCTCTCCTTTAAAATACATGGAAACTGTAATGATTATCTAGGAAAAGGACTTTCGGGAGCTAAATTAATCGTCAAAGTCCCACCTACTGCTACTTTCAAACCAGAAGAAAATATTATTATTGGCAACGTAGCACTTTACGGTGCCATCACCGGCGAAGCTTATATCAACGGAATGGCTGGAGAGCGTTTTGCAGTGAGAAATTCTGGAGCAACAGCAGTTGTAGAAGGGATTGGAGATCACGGATGCGAATATATGACTGGAGGAACTGTCGTGGTTTTAGGAAAAACAGGACGGAATTTTGCAGCTGGAATGAGTGGTGGTGTTGCTTATGTTTTTGATCCAAATAAAAAATTCGATGCTACCTTGTGTAATATGGAAATGGTCGCTTTTGAAACTTTGGAAGAAGATGATTGTACTAAACTGAAACGTTTGATAAAAAATCATTCGATGTTTACCAATAGTCCTTTAGCAAAAAGAATTTTAGAAGATTGGGAAAACCAACACAACCATTTTATCAAAGTAATGCCTACAGATTATAAAAAAGCATTGCAGCGATTAGCCGAAGAAAAAAAAAATGAAGAACTAATAGCACTATAGTCATGGGAAAAATAGGAGGATTTAAAGAATATACTAGAACCGACGAAAGTAATGTTGCCGTTCCTGAAAGGGTATCGAATTACGATGAATTTACAATTCCGTTAACCAAAGATAAAATCAAAGAACAAGGATCCAGATGTATGGATTGTGGAATTCCATTTTGTCATAGTGCCTGTCCATTAGGGAATTTGATTCCCGATTTTAATGACATGGTGCATCAGGAAGAATGGAAAAGTGCTTTGGAAATACTACAATCAACTAATAATTTTCCTGAGTTCACAGGTCGCTTATGCCCTGCTCCATGCGAAAAATCATGTGTATTAGGAATTATAAGCGAACCAGTAGCAATCGAAAATATTGAAAAAAACATTATCGAGAGAGGTTTTGCTGAAGGATGGATCAAACCACAACCACCAGAAATCCGAACAGAAAAAAAAGTAGCTGTAATAGGCTCTGGTCCTGCTGGTTTAGCCGCTGCACAACAATTAAATCGTGCCGGTCACACCGTTACGGTTTTTGAAAGAGACAATGCCATTGGTGGATTATTGCGCTACGGAATTCCAAATTTCAAACTAGAAAAACGGATTATCGACAGACGAGTTGCTGTTTTAGAAGCTGAAGGAATTACTTTTAAAACGAATGTAAATGTTGGCGTTAATTATAGCGTTGATCAATTGAGTGCATTTGATTCTATCGTATTATGCGGCGGCGCTACTGAAAGAAGAAGTTTGCCTACCAAAGGAATCGAAAGTAAAGGAGTTTTTCAAGCTATGACATTCTTGACACAACAAACTAAATCGCTATATGGCGAGGTAATTCCTGATCAAATAAGGGCTACCGGTAAAGATGTGATTGTTATTGGTGGTGGAGATACAGGTTCCGATTGTGTGGGAACTTCAAACAGACACGGAGCAAAATCAGTGACTAATTTTGAGATTTTACCAAAACCACCCGTTGGAAGAAGCGAAACTACGCCTTGGCCATTTTGGCCATTGCAATTAAAAACTTCCTCTTCCCATGAAGAAGGTTGTAACCGAAACTGGTTAATCCATACCAAAGAATTCATTTCAAATGAAAGCGGTCAATTGACAGGTTTAAAAACCGTTGAAGTAGCTTGGAAAATGACAACAGGACAAAGACCTGAATTGATAGAAAAAGAAGGTTCGGAAAAAATCTGGCCTTGTGACTTAGCTTTATTGGCACTAGGATTTACTGGTCCCGAAAAAACACTGAGCGATCAATTAGGATTAGAAATTGATATGAGGAGCAATTATAAAGCGACCAATTATCAAACGAATGTTCCTCATATTTTTACTGCGGGCGACATGCGAAGAGGACAATCTTTAATTGTATGGGCAATATCTGAAGGCCGTGAAGCTGCCAGAGAAGTCGATAAATACTTGATGGGTTATACTAATTTACCAACTAAAGGAACTGGTGATTTACCCAACTTATAAGTTCTGAATACCATTTTTCAACCCTTGACAGAAAAAATTTGTCAAGGGTTATTTTTTTATAAAATTTCAAATAAATGTTTAATTTATAACTTTTTGTTATAATTTGTTAGAATTCATTCAGTAACTTGTGGAACTAAATAAAGAATAATAAATTTGCCCAAAATTAAAAATCATGCAATCAAAAGACTTAGTACAATTAGCAGAACAATTTGGCAGTCCATTATACGTTTATGATGCCGAAAAAATACAATCACAATACAATAGATTAACCAAGGCTTTTTCAAAGGTTGATAAGTTGCGCATCAATTATGCAATGAAGGCTTTGTCAAATGTTGCTATACTTCAGTTATTAAAAGAAATGGGGGCCGGATTAGACACTGTTTCGATTCAAGAAGTATTATTAGGACTTCATGCTGGTTATGCCCCAGAAAAAATATTTTACACTCCAAATGGTGTTTCTTTAGAAGAAATTGAAGAAGTAAATGCAATGGGAGTTCAAATCAATATTGATAATTTATCCATCCTAGAGCAATTTGGTGCTAAACATCCTAATGTTCCTGTTTGTATTCGTATCAATCCTCACGTAATGGCCGGAGGCAATACTAATATTTCAGTTGGTCATATTGATAGTAAATTTGGAATCTCTATTCACCAACTACCACACCTTGTGCGTATTGTTGAAAATACTAAAATGAATATTGTGGGTATTCACATGCACACGGGTTCAGATATTCTAGACATAGAAGTATTTTTATATGCTGCAGAAATATTATTTGATGCTGCTAAAAACTTTAAAAATCTCGAATTCCTAGATTTCGGTAGTGGATTTAAAGTGCCGTACAAAAAAGACGATATCGAAACTGACATTGAAGAATTAGGTAAAAAACTATCAAAAAGATTCAATGCTTTTTGTGCCGAATATGGGAAAGAATTAACCCTAATCTTTGAACCAGGTAAATTCTTAGTGAGTGAAGCCGGATCTTTTTTAGTTAAAGTAAATGTAATCAAACAAACAACATCAACTGTATTTGCAGGAGTTGATAGTGGTTTTAATCATCTAATTCGTCCAATGCTATACGGGTCACAACACCAAATTGACAATATATCTAATCCAAAAGGGAAAGAGCGTTTTTACTCCATCGTGGGATACATTTGCGAAACTGATACTTTTGCAAATAACAGAAGAATTCCTGAAATAAAAGAAGGTGACATATTAAGTTTTAGAAACGCTGGCGCATACTGTTATTCTATGGCCTCAAACTACAATTCTAGATATAAACCAGCCGAAGTATTGTGGATGAACGGCAAAGGACATTTAATCCGAGCACATGAAACATTTGAAGATTTACTTAAAAATCAAATTCCGTTACCCATAGCAACAACAGTCTAAAATACGAATCCCATTTGCCAGAGCATATGGGATTTTTTACTTTAAAAACCAGTAGCACTCTAAAACCTATTTATTCAAAAAAAATCAATTCTTTAACATAATCAGTGAAGTAGTTTATTTACTTTTGAAATTCTTACAAAAAAATTCACAAACAATGAATAGACGGAAATTTTTCAGGAACGGTTCTTTATTTGCTATTGGCGCAACGGTATTAAATCCTTTTGAAGGAAATGCGCACGGGCTTGATTTTGACACTTTAAAAAAGAATAAAAAAGCAAAAAACATCATTGTAATCGTTAGTGACGGAATGAGTATTGGTACGCTGAACATGGCCGATATCTACCTCAATAGAAAAACGGGAACAGGAAGCAATTGGATTCAATTATATAAAGACAATAAAGTAACGCGATCATTGATGGACATGTCCTCGGCTACATCAATTGTTACAGATTCTGCAGCAGCAAGTTCTTCTTGGGGCAGCGGTTTTCGTGTAAAAAACGGCTCGTTAAATGTTGGTATAAAGGGAGAAGAATACATCCCAATATGGCAAAAATTTAAAAAAGCAGGAAAAATGGCGGGTTGCGTTACTACAGTTCCAATTACGCATGCAACACCAGCGGGATTTTGTATTGCTTCAAAAAGCAGAAATAGTCAGGAAAGTATTGCTGAAATGTATCTTGATTTGAAATTTGACATTATGATGGGAGGTGGTAATAATTATTTCTCCTCTGAAAGCCGCAAAGACAAACGGGATTTGTACCAAGAATTTTCTAACAATGGGTTTTCTGTAGTGAAAAATAAAAGCCAAATGCTGGCATGTGACAATAGCAAACCAATACTTGGTGTGTTTAACCACGATGGTCTTCCTTATTCAAAAGACAGAGAAAGTAGTAAAGAACTAACGGCTTCTATTCCATCTTTAGCTGAAATGACAGCGTGTGCCATTGATAAAATGAAAAATAATCCCAATGGTTTTGTACTTCAAGTCGAAGCAGGAAAAGTGGATTGGGCGGCACATGGGAATGATATCGCTGGATTACTTTATGATCAAGTTGCACATGACGAAGCAATAAAAGTTGCAATTGATTTTGCCGAAAAAGACAAGAATACCTTAGTTATTATTACAACTGATCATGGAAATGCAAATCCAGGAATCATCTACGGAAAAGATGCCAATACTAATTTTGATAGCATCCAAAAATACAAACAAACCAACGATTGGATTTTAAATGGAATTGGACAAGAAACCACTGTGTCACAAGTAATAGACAGAATTGAATATGCCAATAAAACTATTTTAAAAGAAGATGAAGCGAAAGAAATTTTAAATTTTTATTCGAATATTAAATTAGAAGAAGGCCTTTACAATCCAAGACATTTGCCATTCAAAGTGCTTGCTGACATTCAAAAGAAGTACAATTCAGTTGGCTGGATTAGTATGGATCATTCTGCCGATTATAGTGAACTAGCCATGTATGGCCCTGGAAGTGACTTATTGAAACCTTTCATAAAAAATACTGATCTGCATTACTTAATGTTAGAGGCCGCTGAAGTGGAAAATAAATTTTAGAATCCAAAACTTAAAAACTCCTGTCTTTAAATATTTAAGACAGGAGTTTTTCTGTTTTTCAAAAATTAAATACTTTAATTTTTTTGGAAAAGTGTTTCCAATACTTCAGACTCCGTTCCATTTGGAAAAGGAATCTTCAACATTTGCGAAAGCGTTGGTGCAATTTGTGTAATATATTTTTTTGTGTGTAATTCTCCTTTCGGAACTTGCCATCCATAAAAAAGTAAAGGTACGTGTGTATCATAACTATTCGGCGAACCATGTGTAGTTCCAGTAGCTTGATATTGCATATAACCTGTTTTATCTAATATAACAATATCACCATTTTGTTTAGGATCATACCCCTTAGCAATAAAACTTAAAAAATAATCATCACCAGAAGACGCTAAAATTTCTTCTTCAGTATATACTCTTTTAACTTGTTCTTGTGTCATCAAAAATTCTTTGAAACTTTGTTTCACTTTAGTAAATTCTAACCCTTTCCCTTTTATAATTTCTTTATTCAAAAAAAGATTAAAATTAGAATAATCCAATATCAAATCTGCACCAAAAGTTTCATTAGATTTTTTTTTTAAGGCTCCCACGATCTCTTTCGAAGGAATATTTTTTACATTGTATTTATTATCTTTAAGATAATTTGAATTTTCAGCACCAGCATGATCAGCGGTTAGAAACAATAAGTAGTTATCCTTTCCCACCGTTTTGTCTAAATAGT
>JAGOJA010000021.1:21342-33209 GCA_017995345.1 Flavobacterium sp. | reverse complement strand
TTGTGCTGGTGTAGCTAAAATTGAGTTCAAACAAAACACATGGTTAGTTGATCGCAACTGTTTTTATTATAAAACTGCACAAACCTTCACTATTAGTTTGTGAAAATTTGTGCAATTTGTGGCATTCCTTTTATTGGTCACAGAAATAGTTTAAAACTATGCACTTTAGTGCATTTCCCTTTCAGGTTCTAAAAAAAATTACCGCAGATTCGCAGATTTTTTTTGAGGTTATAATAAATCTGTGAATCTGCGGTTGATTTTTATTATTATAACCGTGGAGACTTTCAGTCTGCTAAACCAAAACCATGGACTGAAAGTCCATGGTTTTGGTTTATTTTGTAAACTATAAATTTACCGCTCTTTTTTTAAAATAACAAAAAGAAGTATTATGCTACTGGTAAATTATTTTCAGTAATAGTTTCGAAAATTTCCAAATCAAAATAAGGCACTGAGGCAATAATATGATCAAAAATATCGGACATGATGTATTCATAATTCTCAAATCGCTTGTCATGTGAAAACGCATACACTTCAAGAGGAACTCCATGTGATGTAGACTGCAATTGGCGGCAAAGCATCATCATGTCTTTATTTAGTCCAGGATAGTTGTATAAATACTCCGTAATATACTTTCTGAATATCCCTAAATTAGTCAAATTCCTTCCATTGATAGGAATTGATTTATCAATTTTATTATTAGAATTATATTCGTTAATTTCTACTGTTCGGGAGTCAATATAATCCGATATTAGATGGATTTTTTTCAGGTTATTCAATTCCGCTGCCTCTAAAAACCGAATGCTGCTTGCTTTTATGAGGATATGTCTTTTGATACGTCTTCCGTCAGAATTTAACATTCCGCGCCAGTTTTGAAACGAATCGGAACTTAAACTATAGGTTGGAATAGTGGTGGTCGTTTTATCAAAATTTTGCACTTTTACAGATGCCAAGTTGATTTCGATAACATCTCCGTCAGCTCCAAACCGATCCATCGTAATCCAGTCGCCAATACGAATCATGTCGTTTATAGATACCTGAACGCTCGAGACAAAACCCAAAATAGTGTCTCTAAAAATCAAAATAATAACTGCCGAAACCGCTCCTAAATAAGTTAAGAGTTCTTTTTGGTCGATATTGAATAATTTTGAAGTAATAACGGTAAGCCCAACCGCCCAAAGGACAATCATGATGACCTGAATGAAGCTATCAATAGGCTTGTCGCTGTAACGGGGTTTCAGTTTTAAATAATCGCGTAACGCATTAAATATGGTACGTATGATCCACAAAAGCAAAACCACAATATATATTTCAACCAATTTTCCAAAAAAACTTTCCCAATATTCAAATCGTTCTAAAATTATTGGAACTGATTTGTAAATAAATAACAATGGAATTAAATGCGCAATGTATTTAGCCGTTTTGTTGGTAACTAGTAAATCATCAAATTTTGTTTTTGTTTTTTGGGCAATAACCGCCATGATTGTAACTAAAATAAGACGAAAAATAGCATACATGATATACGCAAGCACGCACATGATTGTAATATTCAGCACTAAGCTAATATAAGAAGCGGAACTACTTCCTAATCCCCATTTTCGGAAAACAGGATATAGAAAAGTAAATATTTTTTCTATGTATTTATACATTTTTCAGATATTTTCTTTCTATGTAAAAAGTACCAAATGGAGGAATTGACGCCATACAAATTATAAAATATTTTTTAAAATCCCACTTTTCTTTAAATTTTAAACTTGTTGCAAGAACAATGTATAAAGTAAATAATATTCCGTGAGCCATACCAATATGTTTAACATAATAAGGGTCGTTATAGATATATTTCATGGGCATCGCAAAGAAAAATAATAATAAAGCAGATATTCCCTCTATTGTTGCAGTAATTTTAAAAATCTTAAGCATTTGAATGTATTTAGTTTTAATGTGCAAAATTAAGTATTAAGTTTGATTTTTAGCGCATTGATTCCTAAAGTAAATTACTTTTGTATCCTTAAACTTTGATAATGAGCAAGCGCGATTTAAAAAAATATTTATCCGAATTAAATAAAGAACAACTCGAAGAACAAATTATCGAATTGTATGAAAAATTTAGTCCAGTAAAAGTCTATTATAATTTTGTTTTTAATCCAAAAGAGGAGTCACTTTTACAGGAATGCAAACTCAAAATTTCAAATGAATATTATCCTTTAAAAAAGCTAGGAAGACGCAGCAAGCCTAAAATGAGGCGTTCTGTTGCCCAAAAATATATTAAACACTTCACGCTACTTGGAGTAGATCCTTTTGTAATTGCTGATGTAATGCTTTATAATATTGAAATCGCACAAACATTCTCATCGGAACATGTTATAAAACAAGATTTATTTTTCAAAAGTATGTTTAATTCGTTTGAACAAGCCGTTACTTTTTTGATTGTAAATGGAATATTTAATGATTTCAAACCTAGAATTATTTCCATACATAAGGAAACAATGGAACAAAAATGGCGCAACGAACCCGAGTTTAATGCTACAATTGAACGATTTGAATACTGATTGGTTGCATAATTCAATTTTATTTAATCAATCATTTTTTTTTTAATAAAAATTGACAATTAAACTGTTTTTTAGGTGTATTTTTGCAAAAATCCAATAATAAACAATGTTCCAAAACACTTTAGAAATAGAAATCGAAGACAAAAAAGAACTTTATGCGTACCAAAAAGGCGATATCGATGCCATCTTTGAACGTATTGATAATGCACCTCCGCAGCACCATTTGTTATACCAATTGCCTACCGGTGGTGGAAAAACAGTAGTGTTTTCTGAAATCGTACGTCGTTATTTATCACAACACGATAAAAAAGTTGTCGTTTTAACCCATCGAATTGAGTTGTGTAAACAAACTTCAAAAATGTTGAAGGGTTTTGATGTAAAAAACAAAATTATTAATAGTAAAGTAAAAGAACTTCCAGACCAAAATGATTATTCTTGTTTTGTAGCAATGGTTGAGACTTTGAAAAACCGAATCAACGATGAAAAACTGCATTTGGATAATGTAGGATTGGTCATCATCGATGAGGCGCATTACAATTCCTTTAGAAAACTTTTAAGCTCTTTCAAAAATGCCTTTATATTGGGAGTAACAGCAACGCCTTTAAGTTCGAATATTAAATTACCAATGCATGAAAGCTACGATGAATTAATTGTAGGAGATACCATTAGTTCTTTGATAGAAAATGGATTTTTGGCAAAAGCAGTTACGTACAGTTATGACGTTGGTTTAACATCATTAAAGGTAGGAATCAACGGAGATTATACGGTAAAATCATCCGATGATTTATATACAAATATGGCTATGCAGGAAAAATTATTGCATGCCTATACGGAGAAATCCCTAGGAAAGAAAACCTTAATTTTCAATAATGGTATCAATACATCCTTGTATGTATATGAAACGTTTAGAGAAGCGGGTTATGCAATTCGTCACTTGGATAACACCAGTAATAACGAGGAACGTAAAGATATTTTACATTGGTTCAAGCATACGCCAGATGCAATTCTGACATCTGTAGGGATTCTTACCACAGGTTTTGATGAACCTACCGTAGAAACTATAATTTTGAATAGAGCAACAAAATCGTTGACATTATACTATCAAATGATTGGTCGTGGTTCCAGAAAATTACCTAATAAAGACAGCTTTACTGTAATTGATTTAGGAAATAATGCCGCACGATTTGGATTGTGGAGTGAACCGGTAAACTGGCAACACATCTTTAAATCACCGGAATTTTATCTGGAAAACTTACGAGATGATACCGAAATCGAATTGTATTTTAAATACAGCATGCCTCCAGATTTGCGCGCTAAATTCAGCAAAACCGAAGTCGTATCTTTTGATGTCGATGAAGAACACAAACTTATTATCAAACAAAATTTACGTTCAAAAGAAGTACTTGACAAATCTTTAGAACAGCATGCTGCCATGTGTGTTGATAATTCTGAAACTTTACAAGAGGCCAAAATACTCGGAAAACTGTTAGAAGATGATATCGACTGTCGTATTAAGCGGTATTCAAAATGTTTGAGCCAGTGCAGTAAAAATTACCGCGAATGGCTAGTAGACGATTATAAGCTAAAACTCGTCTTGCTAACTGGAAAAAAATACCGTGAAAAAATAATGAATGAGCCAGACGAAGATTAATTTTTTCTGAAGCTATTCCCGCTATACACTTTATCTGTTGTGGCGAACCCCGCCACAACAGGATATCGTTTCTATTGGGGCTAAAAATACGCATACAAAACAATTCCTTTTTATAAAATATAAAATCCAAAAAAATGTCAAAACAATTCTCTGATTTAGGAATTTCTAAACCTTTATTGAATGCACTTTCTGATTTGAATATTGTTACTCCGACAGAAATTCAACAAAAAACAATTCCGTTGCTTTTATCAAATAAGACGGATTTTGTAGGTCTTGCTAAAACAGGTACAGGAAAAACGGCAGCTTTTGGATTGCCTATTTTACAATTAATAGATGCAAACTCCCCTTTGCTTCAAGCAGTAATTCTTGCTCCAACTCGTGAACTAGGCCAACAAATATTTAAAAATTTAGCGTCTTTTGCTCAATTTTTACCTGAAGTTTCTATTGCAGCAACTTGTGGAGGAATTCCAATCAAACCACAAATAGAACGACTTGCAGCGCCTACACATATTGTTGTGGCAACACCGGGACGTTTAATCGATTTGATTCAGCGCAAAGCAATAAACTTAAAAGAAACTAAATTCCTCGTGCTCGATGAAGCCGATGAAATGGTGATTATATTAAAAGAAAGTTTAGACGAAATTATCGCTGAATTCCCAGCAACGCATAAGACTTTTTTATTCTCGGCAACCATGCCAGGAACGATAAAACAATTGATTCAAAACTATTTGAACAAAAATGTGGTACAAGTGAGTGCCAACATGGAAACGATAGGGAATCAAGGAATTGACCATGAATACATTGTGGTAGATCCCATTGAAAAACTGGATGTTTTGATGCATTTTTTGAACTCTAAAGAAGGAGAACGCGGAATTATCTTTTGCAAAACAAAAGCGGCTGTCAATAAATTAGCTAAAAACCTGGCAATCAACCGATTTTCATCAGGTGCATTGCACGGAAGTTTATCGCAAGGAATTCGGGACCGAATCATGGAGCAATTCCGTGACGGACATATCAACATATTAGTAGCGACAGATTTAGCGGCAAGAGGAATTGATGTAAAAGAAATATCCTATGTAGTCAATTACCATTTGCCGGATGTTTATGAAGCGTATGTGCATCGTAGTGGTCGAACGGCTAGAGCAGGAGCGAAGGGACTTTCTTTGACGGTATTGCAACCGGAAGAGGTTGCAGAAATTGCCGACTTCGAAAAAGAATTAGGAATTAAATTTAACCAGTTCAAAAAACCGAGTGACTTAAGTATCGAAGAAAATAATACCTTGTTATGGGCAAAGCAAATTTTCAAAACCAAGCCAAACCATGATGTTGCTCCAGAATTAAAAGAAAAAATAAAAACTGTTTTTCATCATTTGACTAAAGACGAATTGATAGAAAAATTATTAGCTAATTATATTCTTCAAACAAAAAATGAAATACTTTCAAAAAAGGAGAAACCAATAAAAAAACAAAAGAGAATGAATTAATCCAATTTAATTCCCTATCATAAACTATTATTGAGCTATTACAATTTCGTCATTATCAGAAGTTGTAATAGTTTTTTTTATGTTTCTTTTCCCAAGAAATAAAATAATCAATGCCAAAATTGTTGAAATGGTCATAATAACAACCATTGGTAAGATCGAATTCTGTACAAAAACACCCACTACAAACGAAGCAAATGCTCCTAATCCTAGTTGAATGGCACCCATTAATGCTGAGGCACTTCCTGCATTTCTGGCAAAAGGAGCAAGGGTAAGTCCCGCCGTGTTTGGATTAGTGATTCCTAAGCATGTCAGAAATAAAAACAACATGCCAATAGTTTCATACAGACCCAAAAGAGTATTCATAGCCAATAATAGAAATACAATACTAATCACTGATTGTGAAATTAAGGCAGCAAAAATCATTTGTTCACTTTTGAATCTATTCAAAAATACCGAATTAAGCTGGCTGCCAATAATAAGACTCAAAGACATAAAGGCAAATATCCAACCGTAGGTTTTTCCATCTACTTCAAAAATATCCATAAATAAAATTGGGGAAGCTGCCACATAAGTAAACAATCCAGAAAACGCAGTAGCTCCAGCAAAAGCGTACGTATAAAACTGAGGTTCTTTTAGAATACTTATAAAATTAATAATAATCGGTTTTGGTTTTAATGAAATTGAAGTATCTGGCAAATAGCTATTTGGCAAAACAATTTGGGATGCTATAAGAATTACAATTCCAATACACATTAATATAAAAAAGACGGTATGCCAACCATAATCTTCGGTAACATAACCACCGATAGTTGGTGCAAGCATTGGTGAAAGCCCAACAACCAACATTAATAATGAAAATACTTTTGGAATATCTTTCACAGGAAATAAATCCCGAACCATAGAAACCGATGCTACAGTTGCAGCACAACTGCCCACAGCCTGGATGAATCGTAAACCAATAAAAGTGTTAATATCGGTTACAAAAACACAACCTAATGAAGCTAATATGTAAATTAATAATCCAATAAAGAGTGGTTTTTTGCGACCAAAACGGTCTAATAATGGTCCGTAAAGCAATTGTCCCGCGGAAATTCCAACAAAATAACTGGATAAAGTCATCGAAACATTAGCAACGGAAGTATTTAAATCTTTCGCAATTTCAGCAAAACCCGGTAAATACATGTCAATTGAGAATGGACCAAGGGCTGTCATTGAGCCTAAAATCAATATTAATTTGATATATTGTTTTTTTGGCATTTCTGTAGTACTCATGGAAGCTGCAATTTTTAATTTTTGTGCAAAGGTAAACTTAAGAAATGAACTGACTAGTTTTTCATAGTTAATATTACAAGTTGAAACCAACTTGAAGTGTATTTAAAAATAATGTATTTATGATACTTTTTAGAAACTATTGTATATTATATTAACGCACTATAATTTATATTATGTAAAATAGAATATGTTGTAATTTTATATTTACACCAGTTTCATCAAAAAACCCAGAAAAAAAACACCTATTGACAATGCGTGCTCTAAATCTAATATATTTTGCACTAGTTTATAAATTAATATTTTACGAGCACTCTTTTGTTTGTCAGTCCCAAATATTTTTGTTTAAAAAGTAAAAAAAGTTACTCAAATTCATTAAAAATGAACCTTATTTTATGAAAAAATTATGTATTGTAAAATTAAAATATATTGCTGTATGTATGGCTGTGTTATCATTTTTAAATTTGTTATTTTTACAAACAAATAGATTATTTATTTCGACCTTATGAACACAATTGCTGAAAACATTGCTGATTTTTTAAAAGAGCATTCGCCATTTAATCATTTGACATTTGAAGAGTTAACTAAAATTGCGACTAGTATTCGTGTTGTAAATCTTCAAAAGAATAAAGTATTATTTCAGGTTAATGATATCTTACATGATAGTTTTTACGTTGTCGCTTCGGGTGTTATTAATTTGTCCGTTATTGCAGATGCCGAGGAAATTTTACTTAATAAATGCAATCCAGGAGACATCCTTGGGTTACGTCCATTTTTTGCCAAGAATAATTACATGATGACGGCAAAAGCGAGAGAAGAAAGTATCGTTTATGCTATTCCAATCGTCGTTTTTCGCCCTTTTGTCGCTAATAATTCTGAGGTTTTAAATTTTTTATTAGAAAGTTTTGCCGTCAACACTCGCAATCCAAAAGATAAAGAAAATTTAATAGGAAAATTAATATCTGACAATGTATTCTATGCGGATCAACAATCAGAAATGCAATATTTTCAATCTTTATCCTATAATACTACTCCTTTAAAAACAACACTTACCGCAATTGCAAAAGATGTCGCTCAGTTAATGACCGAATCCTTAATAAATAATATTGTAGTATGCGACAATAACTTTCCTCTAGGCATTATTACTGATACGGATATGCGCTCAAAAATTGCCACTGGTAGATACCCAATAACCGTTTCGGTAGACAAGATAATGTCTTCACCTGTTATTACTGTTGTTGAAAATGTTTCGCTTGCAGAAGCGCAATTACTGATGCTAAAACACAATGTGACCCATCTGTGCGTAACTCAGGACGGAACTGATAAATCTGCTTTAAAAGGAATCATTTCCGAACACGATTTGATAGTGGCTCAAGCCAATAATCCAGGGGTTTTAATAAAAGAAGTCAAACGTTGTCAATCACCAAAAGAGATAAAACAAATACGAGACCGATTAACAGATCTGATTCAGACTTCTATTTCCAAAAACATTCCGCTTTCACATGTTTTTAATATTGCAAGCGAAATTAATTTGGCTATCATTAAACGTTCTGTAGAATTATCCATTTTGGAATTAGGCTCCCCTCCTGCCCGTTTTGCTTGGTTAAGTATTGGAAGTCAAGGAAGAAAAGAACAGCTTTTATTAACTGATCAAGACAGTATTTTGATCTTTGAAGATGTGGCTACTGATAAATACCGTGAGGTAAAAGACTATTTCCTTAAGCTTGGAAAAAAAACTACTGCCATACTAGAAAAAATTGGTTATGAATTGTGTCCAAATGGTCATATGGGCAGTAATGCACTTTGGTGTAAATCATTGACAGATTGGATAAAACAATACGATAGTTGGATGAATACTCCAGGTGAAAACAGTAATGATTTGAGTAGTATCTTCTTTGATTATGAGATTACTTTTGGAGAACGGAAAATTGAAGACGCTATTGGAGATGTTGTTTTTAAAAATGCAAAAAATAACACTTTATTCTTTGACTTCTTAGGTAATGATACTTTGAGAAAGAACTCTCCATTGACTTTTTTCAAAAAATTTCATCTGGAAGAAGAAGGTCCAAACAAGGATAAGTTTGATATAAAAACTCGTGCTTTAATGCCATTGATTGATGGTGCTCGTTTGTTTGCTTTAAATTTTGAAATCAGAGGAATCAACAACACCTTTCAACGATTCAAACAATTATCAATTATTGATGCCAAACATGCTGAAATTTATCTTAATTGTGCTGAAGCCTTTTTAACTTTATCAAAATTTCGAACAATAGAGGGTTTAAAAAATGATAATTCAGGCCAATTCATAAATTTAGAGGAATTGTCAAAAATTGACAGAGAAAAATTAAAAAATGCTTTGATTCCTATGAGGGAATTGGAAGAATTAATTAAAAGTAAATTTCAACTTACTCAATTTTCATAATTATGTTAGACTGGTTAAAAAATATCAATAAAGAGCATCCAGATTTTTGGAAAGCCTATGTTTCGAAATTTGACAAGAAATCCTCGCGCTATGTTGTCATATCTACAGAAACTTCTGGCTTGAATCCAAGTAAAGATGTTATTTTGTCCATAGGTGCTTTTGCAGTTATCAATGACAGTATTTTCATTGGCGATAACTTTGAAGCGATTTTATTGCAATATAAATTTTTTCATGACAATGGACTAACTAATGAATTTTTGGTAGAAAGTAAAATGAAAAAATTACCTGAACCGGAAGCCATAGAATCCTTAATAGAATTTATTGGAAATTCAGTTCTAGTTGGGCATCATATTGATTTTGACGTAGAAATAATCAACGAAGCCTTAGAAAGACTAGACTGTGGTAGATTGAAAAATGAAGCTATAGATATCGATATTATGCATCGTAAACTCAATGATATCAATGACAAACAATTTTCTCTGAATGAACTTTGTACACTATATAATATTCCTAAAAGTGACCGAAATTCAGCTGCGGAAGATGCCTATAAAAGTGCTTTGTTGTTTTTAAAATTAAAATCAAGACTGGGGATAAAGTAATTTTATTCCCGGAATCTGGAATGTTGTATTAATCCCGTAAAGTTACTCCTTCCCAAAACCTTCCATGATGACTTATGGAAACAGGTTTCTCCATATTTGAATCGAAATCAATTATAAAAGGAATTCCGTTTTTTTTAAAGATTTCAACAGCGGGATCAATGCGCACAATCTTTTTGAAATTCTCTTTTTCAATAACAGCAATCGTATAAATACAGCCGTTTTCGATTCTGCTTTGTGTAAAAAAAGTTTTGTCTTTAATAGTAACGGTTCCAAAAGTTGTATTTTCAGAACTGCATTCTAACTGTAAAGGAAAATAGCCGCGAATACCTGTTTCCCGATTATAGATTTTATAAGCCGCTTCCTTTCTAGACCATAAATTCCAAACCATTATTTCTGGATTTTCTGCATCAACAATGAGAACTTGTTCTTTTGTAGTAAAAATTTTATCTAAAAATCGGTTCCGCTTCCAGTTGCTTTCTTTTTTGGCTAATGCCAAATCTACGATGTCGTTTCCAATCATTTTTTTACTGACTTTTTGCCGCTAATTCATTAGTTTTTCTCTGCTAATTTAGTTTCAATAATCGCTACTGCTGCTTTCACATTTATCATGCGCTCCATCGCCTCATTATCAATTATAATATCATATTTTTCCTCAATATCTAAGATAACATCTACTAAATTAGCTGAATTGATCTTTAAATCATTTATAAAATCAGTATTTTCGGTAAGCGCATCAAAGGCTTCTTGATTTTGAATATATGGTTTTACAATACTTTTTAATTCTTCAATCGTTTGTTCTTTATTCATATTTTTTTTACTTTTTGTTAATGTAATAAATTCAAAATCTTTCCTGAATGGGCAACTAACTGTATTTCTTGAAAATTACGCATCCATTTACATCGCCAAAACCAAAACTGGCTTTTGCAATTAAATTTAATTCCATATCAATTGGGTGTTGTGGTATTTTTGATTCATCAATTATTGCTGTGATCTCCGGATGCAAATCGTCACAATTGATATTTGGGAAAATAAATCCGTGATGCAATTGCAGTACTGAAGCCACACTTTCAATGCTTCCCGCTCCGGACAAACAATGTCCAACCATTGATTTTAAGGAATTTATGTACGGAAAATCTTTTCCTTTTCGTCCCAAAGCTTCACTCCAATTCTGAATTTCTAAACTGTCTTTTGATGTTGCCGTCAAATGTCCGTTGATAGCGTCAATATCATTGGCGTTAATTCCTGAATTCTTCAAAGCATTTTGGATGCATTTCTGCACTGCAACAGGGTTTGGTGCAGTCATAGTTCCTAAACCACGTTGTCCGCCCGAATTTACATTTCCACCCAAAACTTCGGCATAAATTGTAGCGCCACGTGCCATTGCGATTTCTAATTCTTCCAAAACCAAAGCTCCTGCTCCACTTCCTGGGACAAATCCTGAAGCGCTTGCAGACATTGGCCTTGAGCCTTTTTCGGGATTTTCATTGTGCTTAAAAGTACAGACTTTCATCGCATCAAAGCCACCCCAAATATAAGGCCCTGAATCACTTGTACTTCCAGCTAAAATTCGTTTGGCTTGACCTGATTTAATCCTTTCAAAACCCATCAAAATACTCTCTGTTCCAGTTGTGCACGCTGAAGAATTAGTAGAAACTTGATTTCCTAATCCTAATTTCCCGCCCAGATAAGCACTCACGCCGCTATTCATTGTTTGAGCCACAGCGGTACTACCTAATCGTCGGGTCTGGAAATCATCTATTTTATAAATGCTTTCGCGAAATTTATCAATTCCAGAAGTTCCTGATCCAAAAATAGTTCCGCTGTCCCAATCCGGTTCTTCCTTTATTTCCAAAGACAAACCGGCATCTTTCCAAGCATCAATTCCTGCAATTACGC
>JAGOJA010000021.1:0-21242 GCA_017995345.1 Flavobacterium sp. | reverse complement strand
AATTACGCATCTCCAATTCAGAAAAATACTATAATGCTAGTTCCGCAGAAATCTCTGGTTTACCAGCTATTTGACAAGAAAATTGCAATCGTTCTAACTCCGTATCGTGCTTAATTCCGGAAATCCCGTTTTTGATGGCATGAGTAAACGCATCAAGTCCTACTCCGTTTGGAGCAACAACTCCAAGGCCAGTAATTACAACTCGTTTGTTCATTTTATTATTTTTTTTTTGTCCTTTCGGCGAAGAAGAAATCCCACAGTCTAAATAATTTGATTTTTCTCTCTAATCTTTCGGGATCAAAATGATAAAAAGTTACTTTTAAACTATCATACCTGCTATTGTTCCCATGCAAACTACTTCTTCTCTTTCATTAATCATTTTTACTTTGCATTTTAATTTACCGAATCTAAAGTATATTTTTTCAGAAATTACGATTACTTTTTCATTTGGAAAAACAGGTTTTAAAAATTCCATTTCTGTTGATGTTAAAGCAATTGAAGATCTTTGATTAAATGAATCATTTAATAAAAAAATTCCCAGACAAACTAATCCAATTTGCGCCATAACCTCTGTTAAAATTACTCCTGGAGTAATGGGATTATCTTTAAAATGACCATTATAAAAATACAAAGAATCATCAAAAACATAGGTTCCTTCTACTCCATTTTCATCAATTTGAACTATTTCGTCCACAAATAAAAATGGTTTGGAATATGGTAATTTTGCTATAATTTCTTGGTTAGTCATATTTTTTATTTGTGCTATTACAACAAAAGAAACGTGAACTATTACTAATTATTAAAATTGCAACAACACTCTTTGTGCTGAAAAACCAGGACCAAAACTCAACATCAATCCTTTTTCGCCTTCTTTAGGCTGATTGTCCATTATTTGTTCCAAAACATACAAAACCGTTGCACTAGACATATTTCCGTACAAACGTAAAACTTCTTTTGTATCGTCTATATTTTTTCCTAAACCGGAAAACAATGCTTCGACAGTTTGAACAATTTTCTTTCCTCCGGGATGAAAAATTAGATGATCAATATTCTCTATTTTTAACTTGCTTTTTTCTAAAAAGGGATGAATAATCGTTGGGAAATGAGACGCAATCGTTTCTGGAACTTCAATATCCAGCACCATTTGTAATCCAGAATTAGTGAGTTTAAAACCCATCATGTGAATGTTGTCGTAAAAATGGTACATCTCTTCCGCCAAAATTTCCGGCCCTTTATCGTCTTCGTGTGAAGAAAGTAAAACACAAGCAGCTCCATCACCAAAAATCGCTGCGCTAACAATATTTGCCATTGAAAAATCATCCAATTGAAAGGTAGCAGTTGGACTTTCAACAGCAATTACAGCAGCTCGTTTACCAGGATTGGCCTGCAAGAAATTTTTAGCATAAATAATCCCTGAAATTCCGGCAGCACAACCCATTTCAGTAACGGGAAGTCGCACAATATCCTGACGCAATTTCATTTTATTGATCAAATACGCATCCAGCGACGGAATCATAATCCCGGTGCAACTCACCGTTATGATATAATCTAGATCTTTGGGATTCCAATTTGCTTTTTTCAACGCTTTTTCTAGCACTTTTTCGCCTAAATCAATGACTTCGCGAACGTAAATATCGTTTCTTTCTTCAAAAGAAGTTTTGGTAAACACTTCAATTGGATCCATAATAGAATACCGTTTATCAACAGCTGCTCCTTCAAAAATTTTCTTTACTTTTCTAATAAAACGCTCGTCTTGACCTACAAGCCAAGCGTCCAGAAAAGGAATAATTTCAGCTGTGCTTCTAGAATATTTTGGTAACTGTTTTGCTACGGTTTTGATTTTTACACTCATATTTTTGAAATTATCCATTGATAGCGAAAAGCCCATTTCCAATGAATTTTATAATTTTTTAAACTTAATTTTTCAGAAAAGTGAATCAGCTCTTCTTTTTTAAAACCTCTTAAAATTGAAATTAATCCGTCTTCTCGAGACATATCGTTTAATTGAAACACTAGGCACAAAGCTTGAAACAAACGATAAGCAACCGCGCTCCTATGCAAATCATTAATGACAATTCCAATAGTTGCATTGGCAAAAAAAACATTCAATAAATATATAATTTCATCGTCTTTAAAATGATGTAATGTCAAGGTGCACAACACGATATCATAATTTAGTTCATTGAATGATTTATCAAAAATATCCTTGCATTGATACCTTATATTTGGATAATTTTCGGACAGTATACGAGCATGAGAGATTGTGAAATTATTAGCATCAATACCAATCAACAGGAAATTTAGATTGTTTTTTAATCCAAAATCGGCTAAAGTCCGCAACATATCTCCATTGCCACAACCAACATCTACAATCACAATTTCTTTTGATTGGGAAACATTCTGAATCAAATCTTCAACTCCACGTAAAGTTAACTGGTTTCCTCCTAAAAGCTGATTGATTTTGGCAATTTTATCTAACGCATCTCGTAAGATTTCACCTTCCATGGCAAAATCGTCCATAATTTCCGATTTGTCTGTTCTGTATTTTGTATTTAATGCCATTTATGAGTTAAGAAATATAGGTTTTCCGTGCGTTTTTTTAATAATTTTAGGCAATAAAAAGGGAAATATAATTAATATACGCAGCAATGCTGCTGAAAGCTTTGGTTTTTGTAAAATAGAAGATAAAAATTGTCCCATTTTAAGTCTTTTCTTAAAATTAAAATTCCATTCTTGAATGTATTTTTCTTCTAATTTATTTCTGGATTTAATTTCACCAGTAGAATATTTATGAACTAATTCGGATACAATTTTTGCACTATGAATTGCCATTGCCATTCCGTTGCCACACAAAGGGTGAATTAGACCTGCTGTATCGCCAATCATTAAAATATGGTTTTCAACGGCTTTTTTTTTCTCAAAAGAGATTTGACTGATGGTCAAAGGTTTTTGGAAAAGTAGCGTGCTATTATTAAAAATTGCTTTTAAATGTGGGTTTTGAGAAACAATATTAGTTTGATATTCGGTTATGTTTTTAAACGTCTTAAATGTTTTGTAATCGGCTAAATAACAAATATTAATTACGCCATTCTCCACTTTTGAGACACCGCAATATCCTCCTTTGAAATTATGCAACCCAACTAAATCGTTCGGGAATTCACCGGAATAATGCGCTTTGACAGCTAACCAATATGATTTTTTATGAATAAAGTTCCGGTTCATTTTTTGATCAATATTCGACCGTTTGCCAAAAGCACCAATCACCATTTCTGATTGTAAAACAACGGCATTTGTAGTGGTTATTGTAAATTTATCATCCTCATAAAGAATATTTTCTACTTGGCCTTGCAGTATTGTACAGCCATTTTTTATCGCTTTTCTATACAAATATTCGTCTAAGGCAAAACGGCTAATTCCAAAACCGCCAAGAGGTAAAATACTTTTTATTGTTTTTCCGCTTGCAGTTGAAAATTCAAGTTTTGTAATATTTGTTGGATTTAAGGCGGCTATGTTTAAATTCAACCAATTGAGATAAGGCAATACTTCATTGGATATGTATTCGCCACAAACTTTATGTTTGGGGAACGTGTTTTTCTCTATTACTGTGACTGAATGCCCCAATTTAGATAAGTGTATAGCTGAAGTCAATCCCGCTAAGCCACCACCAATAATTATTACTTCTTTATCTTTCATGAGAAAGTAAATTTATGGATTTGTTTGACATTACTGTTATAACAAATGATAAAAAATAGGGCTAATTCTTTAATTTTATAGGACAGTCTCTAAAGAATATTAAAGTGGTAAATACTTAAAAAAAACCACGAGTTACAAGAATTCCGCTTATTTTTAAAATAAAAAAGGAATTTATGTAACTCGTGGCTGAAATTTAATTTGTCTTAAATTAGATGTATTGTCTTAATAAACATATTACAACTTTCCCTCTTTTATTTCTTCTACAATCTCAGGATTTAAAAGTGTGGAGATATCACCAAAATTTGAATATTCTCCTTCAGCTATTTTGCGAAGAATTCTTCGCATAATTTTTCCTGAACGAGTTTTTGGCAAACCAGAAACAAATTGAATTTTGTCTAATTTTGCAATCGGTCCAATGCGATCTGCAATATGTTGATTTATTTCTTTACTTAAATTTACTCGATCACGATATTCTCCAGTTTCTTTAAGGATTACAAAACCATACAAAGCATTTCCTTTAATGTCGTGTGGGAAACCTACAATGGCACTTTCTGCAACGGCAGGATGTTCATTGATAGCGTCTTCTATTGGTGCAGTTCCTAAATTATGACCGGAAACAATCACCACATCGTCTACACGACCCGTAATTCTATAATAGCCCACTTCGTCCCGTAAAGCACCGTCTCCTGTGAAAAATTTACCTGGGAAAGTACTGAAATACGTATCTTTATAACGTTGATGATCTCCCCAAATGGTTCTAGCGATTCCAGGCCAAGGAAATTTAATACAAAGACTTCCCGCAACTTGATTTTCTACAATTTCATTTTGCTTATCATCCATAAGAATAGGTTGAATTCCTGGTAATGGCATGGATGCATAAGTAGGTTTTGTTGGGGTTACATAAGCAATCGGGGAAATCAGTATACCGCCGGTTTCTGTCTGCCACCAAGTATCAACTATAGGGGCTCTCTTTCCTCCTACGTGATCATTGTACCAGTGCCACGCCTCTTCGTTGATAGGTTCTCCAACAGATCCTATAACTTTTAAAGACTTCATAGCATATTTTTGTACATAGTCTAAATTCTCTTTTGCCAAAGCTCGGATCGCAGTAGGAGCCGTATAAAATTGAGTCACTTTATGTTTTTCGACTGTTTCCCAAAAACGGCTAAAATCTGGATATGAAGGAACTCCCTCAAAAATTACAGTTGTAGCTCCATTCAATAATGGACCATAAAGAATGTAAGAATGTCCAGTTATCCAGCCAATATCAGCGGTACACCAAAAAATATCATTCTCTTCATAATTAAATACATTTTTAAAAGTATAAGCAGTATAAACCATGTAGCCTGCTGTGGTATGCACCATTCCTTTAGGTTTTCCGGTAGAACCTGAGGTGTAAAGAATAAATAATGGATCCTCAGCATCCATAATTTCTGCTACATTATTATCGGAAGCTTCCTCTAATAATGGCTGCAACCATTGGTCGCGACCTTCTTGCATCTGTACAGTAGTATTTGTTCTTTTGACAACCAATACGGTTGAAACACCAGGACAACTTAATAAGGCCTCATCAATAATTCCTTTTAAATCGATCGTTTTATTACCGCGATAGCCACCATCAGCTGTTATAACTAATTTACAATCACTGTCATTTATTCTTGATGCAACTGCTGTGGCTGAAAACCCTGCAAAAACTACTGAGTGTATGGCTCCAATTCTAGCACAAGCCAAAATTGAAACGGCCAATTCAGGAATCATGGGTAAATAAATACAAACACGATCTCCTTTTTTTATTCCTTGTTCACGCAATACATTTGCCATTTTACAAACGCGTTGATATAACTCATTATATGTTATGTGCAATGCAGTTTCTAAAGGATCATTTGGTTCAAAAATAATTGCCGTTTTCTCTCCCCTTTTAGCAAGATGTCTGTCGATACAATTTTTTACAATATTTACTTTTGCATTAGTAAACCATTTGATATCGGCATCAGCCAAATTAAAATCGAAAACGTTATCCCATTGTTGGAACCAAGTGAAATTTTCTTCGGCTATTTTTCCCCAAAATTTTCGAGGTTCACGGATTGATTTATTGTAATGTTTAAAATATTGTTCTAAATTTTCAATTTTGTAGTAGCTCATATTATAATTTTTTATAAAAGTATTAAATCTGTCCCTATTTTTAAAATTATTTAATAATAAAAACTTAAAAAAAAACAGATTCACAAAAAAAACAACTAATTTAATACTGATTTGTTTAATTTTTATTGTTTTTGATCATGTTATCTAAAAAAAAGGTGGAAGAGATATTTAAATCACTTCCACCTTTTTATCAACTAAATTTAACTCTAATTGTAATTTACTAAAGCTTATTTAAAATCATAGCTAACCCTAATTATCCTCTTTAAATTAGGGAAAACACTACTAAGCTTTAATCTAAAAAAGTTAAAATAGAAATAGATATAAATGTAGTACAATTGCCCTATCCAATTATTAGGGATTACTTCACTCAACTTTAAGCGTGTTAAAGTTAAGTGAATGTAAAAACATCCATATCCATTTGTCTTTATTTAATAAATTTTAACTAATTCAAAATACTATAAAATCAAATGATATAATGTTAATCCCAGCACACCCTCATGTGTGGTAATTCCTAATGTTTTATTTAGCCAATCTTTTTCATCGCAGTCATCGATTCTCTCAAATACTCTCCAACTTCTTCAATTGGATGTTGACGAATGCTTTTATTAACTGCAATAAGAACTGCATTATCAACTCCGTTTGAGGTTGAAAAAGGTTTTCCTATTACATTTGTTTCAACCGTTTTCATAAAATCCGTCAATAACGGTTTGCAAGCATGGTCAAATAAATAGCAACCATATTCTGCCGTATCCGAAATAATTCTATTCATTTCATATAATTTTTTTCGGGCTACAGTATTGGCAATTAAAGGCAATTCATGCAAAGATTCATAATAGGCTGATTCTTCAATAATTCCTGTTTGAGTCATTGTTTCAAAAGCTAATTCTACACCGGCTTTAACCATTGCAATCATCAAAACACCATTGTCAAAATACTCTTGTTCAGATATATGAGCTGAAGTTGCTGCTGTTTTTTCAAAATTAGTTTCTGCAGTTGCGGCTCTCCAAGTCAATAAATTGACATCATCATTGGCCCAATCAATCATCATGTTTTTTGAAAATTCACCAGAAATAATATCATCCATGTGTTTTTGAAACAACGGACGCATGATATCTTTCAATTCATCCGCTAATTCGTATGCTTCAATTTTTGCGGGATTGGACAAACGATCCATCATGTTTGTAATTCCACCATGTTTCAAAGCTTCTGTTACTGTTTCCCAACCGTATTGAATTAATTTTGAAGCATAAGCGGGCTCAATTCCTTTTTCGACCATTTTGTCAAAACATAAAATTGAACCTGTTTGCAACATGCCACAAAGAATGGTTTGTTCTCCCATTAAATCCGATTTAACTTCGGCAACAAATGAAGAGTTTAAAACTCCTGCTTTGTGACCACCAGTAGCAACTGCATACGCTTTTGCTTGTTCAAAACCTGCTCCGTTTGGATCATTTTCTGGGTGAACCGCAATTAAAGTAGGTACACCAAAACCTCTTTTATATTCTTCACGCACTTCAGATCCTGGACATTTTGGCGCACACATTATTACTGTAATATCTTTACGGATTTGCATTCCTTCTTCTACAATGTTGAAACCGTGAGAATAAGCCAAAGTTGAGCCGTTTTTCATTAAAGGCATAATCGCTGTAACTACGGCCGTATGTTGCTTGTCTGGCGTAAGGTTACAAACTAAATCAGCTGTTGGGATTAGTTCTTCATACGTTCCTACTTTGAATCCATTCTCAGAAGCATTTTTAAAAGAAGTTCTTTTTTCTGAAATTGCATCTGCGCGCAATGCGTAAGAAATATCTAAACCAGAATCTCTCATGTTTAAGCCTTGGTTCAAACCTTGGGCTCCGCAACCTACAATAACTACTTTTTTTCCTTTTAAAGCTGTGATACCATTTGTGAATTCAGATTGATCCATGAATTCGCAAACGCCTAATTGTTCTAATTGTAATCTAAGAGGTAATGAATTGAAATAATTTGCCATCGTTGTTTATATTTATTTATTTTTTAATTCTTCTAATAATGCTGAGATTTCCATTTTTTCTTTTGAAACTGAGATTCTTCCGGAGCGCACAAATTGCATGATGCCAAAAGGTTTTAATTTTTTGTACAGCGATTCAATTTCAGCACGTTGACCTGATTTTGAAATCACAAAAAAGTCTCTCGCAACCGTAACTATTTCAGAGTGACTTTCCTTAATTATGTTCTGAATTTGTTTTTCATCAAAAAGTAAGCTCGACTCAATTTTGAACAATGCATTTTCTAAGAAAATAGTTTCTTCATCAATATGATAAAATGCTTTGATAACTTCAATTTGCTTTTCGATTTGTCCTACTATATTCTGAACCCATTTTTCAGTAGTATGCACTACAATTACAAATCTAGAAACGTTTTCAATTTCAGATTCGGATACATTTAAACTCAAAATATTGATGTGACGTTTCAAGAATATTCCTGATATTCTGTTTAGTAAGCCAACGTTGTTTTCTGAATAAACAGAGATGGTGAATGTTTTATTTTCCATAATATTAACTTAATCTGATATCGGCAACAGACGCTCCTGTTGGAATCATTGGGAATACATTGTTTTCTTTCTCTACCATAACTTCTAGAAAATAGGATTCTTTTGAAGCCATCATTTCGGCAACAGCTGCGTCTAAATCTTCCCTTTTTGTTACTTTTTTTGCCTTGATATGATAGCCTTCTGCAATAGCTATAAAATTAGGATTGATCATCTCCGTTGATGCGTATCGTTTGTCAAAAAACAATTGTTGCCATTGGCGTACCATTCCTAAAAATTCATTGTTCAGTACCACAATTTTAACTGGAACTTTGGTTTGAAAAATAGTCCCAAGTTCTTGAATGGTCATTTGAAAACCACCATCTCCAATAATAGCGACTACTTCACGATCTGGCATTCCCATTTTTGCACCAATAGCTGCTGGTAAAGCAAATCCCATAGTTCCTAATCCACCCGAGGTAATATTACTTTTAGTTTGATTAAACTTAGAATATCGACAAGTAAACATTTGGTGTTGCCCCACATCCGAAACCATAATAGCGTCTCCTTTTGAATGTTTGTTAATCATTTCAATTGTTTCTCCCATAGAAATTCCTTCTTTCTTTGGTTTTAACTCGTCGTTGATTACCGCTTCTAATTCAATTTTGTATTTTTCCTTGAATTCATTGTGCCAAGATTCATGTGAATTCTTTTCGATAAGCGGAAGTAAAGCTGTTAAAGACTCCTTTAAGTCAGCCAACACCGCTACAGTAGTTTTTACATTCTTATCTACTTCGGCAGAATCAATTTCAAAATGAATTACTTTAGCTTGCTTTGCATAAGTGGCTAAATTTCCGGTAACACGATCGTCAAAACGCATTCCAAGAGCTATTAAAACATCACATTCATTAGTTAAAACATTAGGACCGTAATTGCCGTGCATTCCCACCATTCCAACATTCAATGGGTGATCTGTGGGCATTGCTGAAAGACCTAAAAGGGTCCAAGCAGCCGGAATTCCCGATTTTTCAACTAAAGCTCTTAACTCTGCTTCAGCTTCACTAAGAATCACTCCTTGTCCAAAAATGATATAAGGCTTTTTAGCAGTATTAATTAATGCGGCGGCTTCCTTTACCTTTTCTAAATTTAAAGTTGGTTTTGGATTGTAGCTTCTAATATTGGTACATTTTTTATAGCTAAATTCAATTTCATCAAATTGGGCGTTTTTTGTTATATCAATCAATACTGGTCCTGGACGACCTGATCGTGCAATATAAAAAGCTTTAGCCATTATTTCAGGAATTTCAGAGGCTTCGGTAATCTGATAATTCCATTTGGTAACTGGAGTCGAAATTCCAATAATATCTGTTTCTTGAAACGCATCGGAACCTAATAAATGTTTCCCTACTTGACCAGTGATGCAAACCATAGGAGTCGAATCGATTTGTGCATCTGCAATTCCTGTGACTAAATTTGTTGCGCCTGGACCTGAAGTTGCAATGGCAACTCCTACTTTTCCAGTTGCTCTTGCGAAACCTTGTGCCGCATGTGTTGCACCTTGTTCATGACGAACCAAAACATGATGTAATTGATCTTGGAATTTATATAATTCATCGTAAACTGGCATTATAGCTCCGCCTGGGTAACCGTAAACCAAATCTACACCTTCTTCTAATAAGCATCTTATAACGGCTTCGGCACCGGATATTTTATTGTTTTTCATTTTTTTTATTTTTGACTATTTTCTTTTTAAAAATTCAATCTTAAATGAAATTGTCATTGAATTTTAAAATTGATTTTTATTTATCAGTTACACATCCTGTTGAAGCGCTCGAGACCGAACGTGCGTATTTTAGTAGCACTCCTTTTGTTGCTTTCAAATCAGGTTGAACCCAGTTGGCTTTTCTTTTGGCATATTCTTCCTCAGAAATTTTCAGATTAATGGTATTGTGTTTTGCATCAATTGCTATTAAATCTCCATTTTGTACTAAAGCTATTGCACCACCATCATAAGCTTCTGGTGTAATGTGACCTACCACAAAACCATGTGATCCACCTGAAAAACGACCGTCTGTGATTAATGCTACTTTATCTCCTAAACCAGCTCCCATAATGGCAGAGGTAGGTTTTAGCATTTCTGGCATTCCAGGGCCACCTTTTGGACCACAATACCTAATGACAACTACATCACCCGGTTTTATCAACCCTGCTTCTAATCCAGGAATAACGGTAAATTCACTTTCAAAAACGACTGCAGTTCCTTCAAAGTATTCTCCTTCTTTACCGCTTATTTTGGCAACACAACCTTCTGTTGCCAAGTTTCCGTATAAAACTTGAATATTTCCTGTAGCTTTCAAAGCATTTTTAATTTCAAAAACAACTTCTTGACCTTCTTCTAAATCAGGAACAGTGGCTAAATTTTCGGCTACTGTTTTTCCTGTAACGGTTAAACATTCTCCGTGAATATACCCTTCTTTCAATAAATATTTCAACACTGCTGGAACACCTCCTACAGCATGTAAATCTTCCATCATAAATTTTCCACTTGGCTTCAAATCAGCTAGAACTGGCGTTCTGTCATTTATTGCCTGAAAATCATCTAATGTAATTTCGATATCAACCGAGTGTGCCATCGCAATTAAGTGCATTACGGCATTGGTCGAACCACCTAAAACAGCAACAATTGTAATTGCATTCTCAAAAGCCTTACGGGTCATGATATCTTTCGGCTTGATGTCTTTTTCTAATAAAATTCTAATAGCTTTTCCTGCATCTTCACATTCTTGTAGTTTATCTTGACTCACTGCGGGATTCGAAGAGCTGTAAGGCAAACTCATTCCTAGTGCTTCAATAGCTGATGCCATTGTATTAGCAGTATACATTCCGCCACAAGCACCTGGACCAGGACACGAGTTTTTAATAACTCCTTTGAAATCCTCATCAGATATCGTTTTTTGGAATTTTTTTCCTAATGCTTCAAAAGCGGAAACAATATTAAGGTGTTCCCCTTTCCATCTTCCAGAGTGTATAGTTCCGCCATAAACCATCAATGCTGGACGATTTACTCTTCCCATTGCAATTAAAGCTCCTGGCATATTTTTATCGCAGCCTGGGATAGCAATCAATGCATCATACCATTGTGCTCCCATTACTGTCTCAATAGAATCCGCTATTACATCACGAGATACCAAAGAAAAACGCATACCGTCTGTTCCATTCGAAATACCATCACTGACACCAATGGTATTAAAAATTAATCCTACTAAATCAGAATTCCAAACTCCTTTTTTTACATCTTTCGCTAAATCATTCAAGTGCATGTTACAGGTATTTCCTTCGTAACCCATGCTTACTATTCCGACCTGTGCTTTATTCAAATCCTCTTCCGTTAAACCAATTCCGTAGAGCATTGCTTGCGCTGCTGGTTGGGTAATATCTTGAGTAATTGTCTTGCTGTATTTATTTAATTCCATTATATAATTGTTTCTGTGTTTTTCAAATTAATTTCAAAAAAAAACCTCCCAAAATAATCGGGAGGTTTTAAATATTTTTTTTTTAAATATATCTATTCCATTCCCACTGCACATGTGATTATCACATTGACATTAATAATTGAAGAAATACTAGATACAATTTGCATTTTTTATTTTTATTTGTTTCAAAAGTATAAAAACAAATAGTACTAAAAAAATATAATCTCAATATTATGTGCATTTTCAATTATTAAAAGCATTTTTGATTATTGTCTTTAAACAATAGTCGATTGCCCTATATAAACGTTGTCACTTTTAAAATATAAGTCATCTTTACTTAAAATGAAGTTTGAAATAAAGTCTCCCACTTCATTTGTCCCAAATTTTGAATAGGGATTTAAATCGGCTGTGACAACATTCAATTCAATTGCTTTATGAACTGCTTCGTGAATTTTTTGTGATTCTATATAAAGTCCAAAATGCTCCAGCAGCATTGCCGCTGACACTATTGAAGCAATAGGATTCGCAATGTTCTTTCTTTTTGCTTTGGCATAGGACCCATGAATGGGTTCAAAAAGCGCATTTGCATTTCCTATAGATGCGGAGGGTAACAATCCTATTGAACCCGTAATCACACTTGCTTCATCGGATAAAATATCTCCAAATAAATTTTCGGTCAAAATGACATCAAATTGTTTTGGATTAGTAATTATTTGCGTCGCTGCAGAATCAACAAAAAGGAATTCTAAGGTTACATCAGGATATATTTCAGCAATTTCTGTTACTACTCTTCTCCATAATCTTGATGTTTCAAGGACACTGGCTTTGTCAACTAAAGTCACCTTTTTGCTTCTATTTTGAGCTGCTCTAAAAGCCAAATGACTAATTCTAATAATTTGATCTTCTGAATATTCGCATAAATCAGACGCTAAAGTTCCTTGCTCATTAATCTTTTTTTCACCGTAATAAGATCCTCCCGATAATTCTCTAAAAATTATGAAATCAGCACCTTCGATTATTTTCCTTTTCAAAGGAGACAAATCCAATAAGTCATTGTAGGGTTTTATAGGTCGTATATTTGCATACAATCCTAATGCTTGTCTCAATTTTAACAACCCTTGTATAGGTCGTAAATCTGAATTGGTATCGTGTTTACAATTAGTAACAGCCCCAAACAATATAGCATCTGTATTCAAACAAAGGTTCAATGTTTGTTCCGGCAAAGGATTTCCAGTTTTTTCAATAGCAATTGCACCAATAAGTGCGTCTTCAAATACAAACTCATGATCGAAAACCACACCAATTGCATACAATGCTTTTTTTGCCTGTAAAATTACCTCTGGGCCTATTCCGTCACCTGAAAGTACTGCTATTTTTAAGTTCATAATGGAAAGATTTAGATTTTAATAGAAATCGATATGTTTTAGTTAAGGATTAAATCTTTATTAATTTTACATGCTTCAATTATTTGATGAATATCTTCATCAAGAACTACTTTTTTTATGTCGGCAAACCTTAAAAACTCTTCATAAACAATGTCTAATTGTACTTTTGTAAGTTCATATCCTACTTTTTTGGCTCTATAGGCCAATGCTGCTCTACCACTTCTAGCGGTCAGAACAATTGATGATTCACTGACACCTACTTCTAAAGGATCCATGATTTCATAAGTAGCTCTGTTTTTTATCACACCATCTTGATGAATTCCGGAACTGTGTGCAAAGGCATTAGCTCCTACGATTGCTTTATTGGGTTGCACCATCATCCCCATACTTTCAGATACTAATCGGCTCATTTCATTCAGCTGACGTGTATTAATATTGGTATCTAAATTCAAATACGGATGTTGCTTGAAAATCATCACTACTTCCTCTAGTGCTGTATTTCCAGCTCTCTCTCCTATTCCATTTATGGTACATTCAATTTGTCGTGCCCCATTTATTGCTCCTGCAATTGAATTTGCTGTCGCCATTCCTAAATCATTATGACAATGGCAAGATAAAATTACATTTTCAATTCCTTTGACATTTTCTTTTAAATATTTAATTTTTGCACCATATTCTTCTGGCAAGCAATACCCAGTTGTATCTGGAATATTTAGTACGGTAGCACCTGATTTAATCACTTCTTCACAGACTCGAGCCAAGAATTCATTATCCGTTCTTCCTGCATCTTCCGCATAAAACTCAACATCTTCTACATACGATTTGGCATGAGAAACGGCAAATTTTGCTCGCGCAATTATATCTTCTTTGGTCGTATTCAGTTTGTGTACAATATGTGATTCTGAAGTTCCTATCCCAGTATGAATACGGGGTCTTTTGGCATGTTTTAAAGCTTGTGCCGCAACATCTATATCGTTTTTTACTGCTCTAGTTAATCCACAAACAACAGCATTTTTAACAATTTTACTTATTTCTGAAACAGATAAAAAGTCCCCTGGACTTGATACAGGAAAACCAGCTTCAATGATATCAACACCCATTTCATCTAATCTATTTGCTATGACTAGTTTTTGATTGGTGTCTAATTTACATCCTGGGACCTGTTCGCCATCTCGTAAAGTGGTATCAAAAATTTGAACTTTCTCTCTATTCATTTTCATTTATTTAATGTAATTTCACAACTTAGTTACAAAAATACCTTTCATTACTTTAATACAAAACTCAAATTAATGAAATATACTCCTTATAAAGCAATAAAAAACTTCGTAAGACGCTATAAAACAACATATTAAGTTACAATATTTTACAATGGCTAACCATCAAAAAGATTTCCTATTTGTATTAATAAAATCGCTTTCAAAATCTGAAAAAAGACAATTCAAGATTTTTGCAAGTCGATTAGAAACCAGTGCCAATACAAAATTCATTGAATTATTCAATATTTTAGATAAATCTGAAATCTATGACGAAAAACTTATTCTGAAAAGTGGCGTCATTAAAAAAGTGCAATTATCAAATCTTAAATCCTATTTGTATAAACAAATTTTAGTGAGCATTCGATTGAATATTCCTAGCCAAAATATTAGATATCAGCTTAGAGAACAAATAGATTTTGCAACCATATTATACAATAAAGGATTATACAAGCAGAGTTTAAAACTTTTGGATAAAACAAAGATTTTAGCGTTAGAGAATGATGAAAAACTAATGGCTTATGAAATTGTAGAATTCGAAAAACTCATCGAATCACAATACATAACTCGAAGTATTCAAGGGCGCGCAGATGAATTAGTTATACAGGCCAAAGAATTAAATTACAGCAATACCATTTCTAGCAAATTATCTAATTTATCCCTGCAGTTATATGGTATTATGCTTAAAACTGGTTATGTAAAAAGTGACGAAGAATATAAATATATAGATGACTATTTCACTAAACACATTTCTAAATTTGATGATAAAAAATTTGGTTTTAGAGAAAAATATTGGTTTTACAATGCCAATCTTTGGAGAAGTTTCTTAGTCCAGGATTTTTTATCTTGCTATAAATACGCTTTGAAATGGGTGACGCTTTTTTATGACAACCCAAGTATGATTCATTTGAATCCTGTGTTTTTTTTAAAAGGAAACCATTATTTATTAGAATCCTTATACATGCTGAAGTATAAATCAAAATTCAAGAAGTATTTATCACTGTTGGAAGATACTATAAAGGACTCCCATTTTCCCGTGAATGACAATATTGCATCATTATCATTTTTATATGTGTATAACAATAAATTGAATTACCACATTCTGGAAGGAACCTTTGCCGAAAGTGAATATTTAATTCCTGAAATACTAAGTAAATTAAAAATTCACACAGATCATCTTGATGAACATCATGAGATGTTGTTTTACTATAAATTTGCGTCCATTTATTTTGGGAACGAAAAATATACGGAATGTATATTCTATTTAGATAAAATCATAAACAATAAAAATCTTTCGATGCGAGAAGATTTGATGTGTTTTGCCAGAATACTTTGTTTGATTGCTCATTATGAATTAGGAAAAGATTATTATCTTGAAAATCAGTTGAAGAACACATATAAATTCCTCATCAAAATGAATGATTTACATGAAGTTCAAAAAGAAATCATTAAGTTTATGAAAAACTTAAACACCATCTATCCAACAGATATCAAAAAGGAATTTGTAAAAATGAGAGCGCGATTTATCGAATTGGAAAAAAACACGTATGAAAAAAGAGCCTTCCTTTATCTGGATATTATTTCATGGTTAGAAAGCAAAATAGAAAACCGAAAAATCAGCGATATTATAAAGGATAAAGCAAAATTAATTAATCGATAATGCTTTTTATAACTTCAACAACGGGATGGTACGAAGCAAAAACAAGATGTAAGAGGAAATAACTTTGATTAAGAAACTGTTTTTGGAAATAAACTAAAAATCGCTTTTAAAAACATTTATTATTTTTCAAAGAATCCATAAAAATTTAAGATCTATAAACGAATTTCATTAAAAAACTCTAATAGGCTACGATGTCCAAAAATTAGATCATGGTTAATTTGGCACAATTATTTTTATTACAATCTATTAGATATTAGGTTATTTTTAGAGTTTAATTCTAAAAACAACCTAATTATAAGTCCAACTATTAATAGGCTAAGAGTTCTTTCAGATCATTTTCGAATCTACCTTTCGGCAAATATTGATCTTCCAATGCTTTTGTAAATGGAATCGGCGTGTCTAAACTTGCCACTCGTTTTACCGGCGCATCAAGGTATTTGAAACAATTTTCCATTATCAATGCCGAAATATCACTGGCAATGCCACCAAACATACTGTCTTCCTGATAAATTAGTACTCTTCCTGTTTTCTTTACCGAGGCAAAAATAGCTTCAGTATCCAAAGGTTGTAAGGTTCTTAAATCCAGCAAATCAGCAGAAATTTCAGGATTTTTTGCTAGAGTTTCCAAAGCCCAATGCACGGCAGCCCCAAAAGAAATAATTGTAACCTGATTTCCTTCTTTCAACAAAGCCGCTTTTCCTAATGGAATCGTGTAATAATCAGTAGGAACATCTTGGTACACGCTTCGATACAATTGCTTGTGTTCAAAGAATAATACTGGATTTGGATCATTTATGGAAGTATTCAAAAGTCCTTTAGCATCATACGGAAATGCTGGGTACACGACTTTTAAACCTGGAGTTTTTGTAAACCAAGCTTCATTGGTTTGGGAGTGAAAAGGACCTGCTTGTGTCCCGCCACCGCAAGGCATCCGCACCACAACTTCGGCTTTCTCTAACCAACGATAATGTGATTTGGCTAATAAATTTACAATTGGATTAAATCCTGTCGAAACAAAATCAGCAAACTGCATTTCTACAATCGCTTTGTATCCATTGATTGATAGTCCCATTCCTGCAGAAACTACTGCACTTTCACAAATTGGTGTATTGATGACACGTTCTTTGCCAAACTGCGCTACAAAACCATCTGTAATTTTGAATGCTCCTCCATATTCAGCAATATCCTGACCCATAATTACTGAGTTTTCATGGCGCTCCATCGACTGTCTTAAACTGTTCGAAATGGCATCTATAAAACGAATGTTTTCTCTATTTGATGAATGGTTAACTTCCTCGAATACAAATGTTTTGTAAACATCATTTAACTCTTCACTTAATGATGCTTTTATTTCTGGTTCAGCATTGGCAATAGCCAGACTTTCATCGATATTCTTCTTGATTTCGCTTCGCAAAGTTTCGTCAAAAAGCTCAGTAAGGACTCCGATATCTTTTAAATATTTTCTGTAATTTTCAACAGGATCTTTACTCCCCCACTGATCCATAAGTTCCTGCGGAACATATTTAGTACCACTCGCCTCTTCATGCCCACGCATCCTGAAAGTTTTGAATTCCAATAAAACGGGGCGCGGATTTTCTTTCATCGAAGCTTTCAATTCAGATAATAAATTAAACACTTCCAGAATATTATTTCCATCAACAATATGGCTTTCCATTCCATAACCTTTTCCTTTATCAGCCAGATTTTCACAACGGTATTGTTCATTTGTAGGAGTCGAGAGTCCATACCCATTATTCTCGATAACAAACATAACGGGTAATTCCCAAACAGAAGCAATATTCAACGCTTCGTGAAAATCACCTTCACTTGTTGCTCCTTCACCCGTAAAAACGGCGGTAACTTTTCCGTTCTTCTTTAGTTTATTGGCCAAAGCGATTCCATCGGCAACCCCTAATTGCGGGCCAAGATGCGAAATCATGCCGATAATTTTGTATTGTTGGGTTCCAAAGTGAAAACTGCGATCACGACCTTTGGTAAAACCACTTGATTTACCTTGCCACTGTGAAAAAAGGCGGTACAACGGAATATCTCTTCCCGTAAAAACACCCAAATTTCTATGCATTGGCAAAATGTACTCATCCGAATCTAAAGCGGCTGTGACCCCAACCGAAATGGCCTCTTGACCAATTCCAGAAAACCATTTTGATACTTTTCCTTGTCGGATAAGAATTAACATTTTTTCTTCGATTAGTCTTGGTAAAACCAATTTTTTATATAAATCTAATAATTGTTCGTTGGTAAGGTTTTTTATGTCAAAAGTCATTGGGTTTTCATTATTTGGTATGTATCAAAAGTATGTAAAAATAACATTTTTATATACTTTTTGTTATATTTTTTTTTAAAATCAAAAGGAGTTTGTATTATTTCTCCATTTCAAATAATTTGCAATCTATAGTGTTTGGTTTAATTTAATGTGAAATTAGCATTAACTAATTGTTGTTTTTGAAATTATTATAATTACTATTTGCTAACAATTGGATAAAAAATTAACACTTGAATCAAAATAAAATTTACATTCATTAAACAAAAAAAACTCGATACACTTTGATTACAAATTGTATCGAGTTTTTTCATTCCATTTTATATAACAATAAAAGCATTGAATAAACTCTCTTAAAATTACATGTAACAGCTATTAATTATTCAGCATCGCCACAATCAACACTTGTGAATTTATATTTCACTTTATCAAAGTCGATAGGCTCACCTTTAACAAAATAAGACACACCTAAATGGCTTTCTATTTTTCCATTTCCTAAAACAAGTGTATCTCCCTTTTTTAAAATAGCCATTGGGTTTTTAAACTTTCTATCCTTATTTGCCCCTTGAATAAAAGAATAGTCAACAAATAAAGTATCACCACGGAATTCTCCATTGATTTTTCCAATTTTTTTTGGCATATTTAAAAAACTCATTACCATATTTCCAGAAATTTTACCGTTTTTTAAAGTATTCATTTCTAAATCAATGGTGTCATTCTCATATAAAGCTTGATAACACTTGGTACTTATTGGCTTTTCATCTTGGAGTTTGTTAGGGTCAACTGCGTTCGCCTTTTTACAACTTACTAATCCAATAAAAACTAACAGTAAACAAAATAAAAGTGGTTTTTTCATAAAAATAAATATTATAGTTAATGAATGAGGGCATTTCAAGCACTAATATAAGCATAAACAGCGTGTTTTACTACAGATTTAATAATTTAAATTAAGCTTATATTTTTCTCAAAGAAACATTTTTTTTTATCTAAACATATACATTACAGTTTAAGTTAGCCTTTTCGCAATATTCCCTGAGAATTTGTAACGCATAATTACCGAAAATCAATATATAAGTAGCTCTTTTTTTTGGTTATGAAAGAAATTTAGAATTATTCTAAGAACATTTTAGGGTGTTTTTGAGGTATATTTGCACCATTTTTTAACAAAACACATCCGTGAAAACAAATACTACCCAAACCAAATTAGTCTTAGGATTACAACATGTTTTAGCTATGTTTGGCGCAACCGTTTTAGTCCCTTTTTTAACAGGACTTAACCCTTCTATTGCATTATTGTCAGCAGGAATAGGAACATTAATTTTTCATTATTGTACTAAAAAAATAGTTCCTGTTTTTTTAGGCTCTTCCTTTGCTTTTATTGGAGCATTAACTTTGATTTTAAAAGAAGAAGGAATTGCCAGTGTCAAAGGTGGTGTAATCGCTGCTGGATTTGTCTATGTTTTAATGAGTGGCTTGGTACGCTATTTTGGCGTCGAAAAAATAAAATCCTTCTTTCCTCCTATTGTTGTAGGTCCAATTATAATGGTAATTGGTTTGCGACTTAGCCCTGTGGCGCTATCAATGTCTGGATATAAAGATGGAAACTTTGACCCAAATAGTTTAATTGTAGCTTTGGTAGTGATTATTACTATGATTACAGTTTCAATTTTAGAAAAATCATTCTTTAGATTAGTTCCTATTTTAATAGCTGTATTTTTAGGATATTTAACTGCCATGTCCTTAGGAATGGTTGGTTTTTCAAGTTTTGAACAAGCGAGTTGGTTTGGTTTCTCTGATTTAGCTAAAAAAGACTTACTTACAATTCCAGTATTTACGATGACCGCTATTTTGGGAATTGCTCCCATCGCATTAGTTGTTTTTATAGAACATATTGGTGACATAGCAACAAATGGAGCTGTTGTAGGAAAGGATTTTTTTAAAAACCCAGGAATTACTCGCACTTTATTTGGAGATGGTTTAGCAACTATTGTGGCTGGTTTTTTAGGCGGTCCGGCTGTTACCACTTATGGAGAAAATACAGGAGTACTGGCTGTAACTAAAGTTTATGATCCTGCTATTTTGAGAATTGCGGCGGTGTATGCTATTTTATTAGGTGTAATTGGAAAATTCGGTGCGGTTTTGCAAACCATACCTACACCTGTAATGGGGGGTGTTTCTATAATTCTTTTCGGAATGATAGCCTCAGTTGGAGTTCGTACCGTTGTTACTGCTGATATTGATTTTTCACATTCCAGAAACTTAATCATTGCTTCCTTAATTTTTGTTTTAGGAATTGCCATTGGAGAAGTAAATATCCCCGGAAATATTTCCCTTTCAGGATTAACCATTGCTGCATTTATCGGCGTATTTTTAAATAAAATTTTACCTGCGGATCAATTAAATCCAGATCCAAAAGAATTGTAACCAAAAGACAATACAATCATTTTATATTTTTTTTTTCATTTCAAACAATCGGGTAACATTAGATAATTACAACGCAAATTAATAAAGTACTCGTTCCATTTTGCACCCATAATGTCATATAAATCAGTTTTTTATTTTATAAAAAAATAAAATATCTTTTACTCTAAATTTGGTTACCCTCCTTGCCCTATAATTAATTGCATTATTTTACAGTATTTTTCTTCCTTTTACGGTTTTCCTCATTTTTCTTTCCATTGCTTTTTTATATATTTACATCCTATTGTTAAAATTGTATACTACATCACTACAATTCCTTAATAATTCCCAATAACAAGCTTTAAAAAATGAAAAAGATAGCATAAAAAACTATCAAAGTAATACACTATGAACAAACAAGATCTAATCTCAAAAATAAAACAACT
>JAGOJA010000089.1:8570-11891 GCA_017995345.1 Flavobacterium sp. | reverse complement strand
TTCTTTCAGAAGTTGTCAAGAATGGAACTCCTTATTTAGGAACCAGCGCTGGCAGTAATATTTGCGGGCTTACCATGCAAACCACAAACGACATGCCTATTGTTTATCCGCCAAGTTTTAAAACTCTTGGACTTATTTCTTTCAATTTGAATCCACATTATTTAGATCCAGATGCAAATTCAAAACACATGGGAGAAACACGGGAAACCCGAATTAAAGAATATCATGCTTTTAATACTGTTCCTGTTTTAGGATTAAGAGAGGGAAGCTGGCTCGATGTAAAAGGCGATACAGTTACTTTGAAAGGCGATTTGACTGCCCGATTGTTTAGACAAAATCAAACTCCCGAAGAATTAAAGACTGAAAGTGATTTGAGTTTTATTAAATAATTAAAAAAACTGCATAAAAAAACCTCAAACAAAAGTTTGAGGTTTCTGGAGCGAAAGACGAGGCTCGAACTCGCGACAACCAGCTTGGAAGGCTGGAGCTCTACCAACTGAGCTACTTTCGCATTATAACAGTAAAATAACATTTCAAACTAAATTTGAAATCTAGAGCGAAAGACGAGGCTCGAACTCGCGACAACCAGCTTGGAAGGCTGGAGCTCTACCAACTGAGCTACTTTCGCATTAACAACGGTGCAAATATACTTAATAAGTTTGCTTTAATGCAAGTTTTTTTTTCAAAAAGTCTCAAACTTACCTCCGGTACCGTTTTCAACAAAGAGGATTCAAATCATAAAGAATTTAATATGAAAATATTATACCTTTATAGTACTAAAAAAACACTTTTAAAAAATAATGAAAAACATCAAAAAAATTACTGCTTTGGAGACATTCCCGGTACGACATCCTGTTCTTCGGGCTGAAAAACCGATAGAAAGTTGTAATTTTGATGGAGATACTTTAGAAACTACCGTTCATTTTGGATTGTATGATAGTCATAATCTCTTGGGAGTGGTTTCCTTATTTGAATCAAAAAATGATTTATTTACCCATGAAAAGCAATTTCAAATTCGGGGAATGGCCGTTTTAAAACAGCATCAAAAAAAAGGTTTGGGCGAAAAACTGATTGTTCATGCCGAAAAGCATTGTAGCAAACAAAAACCAAGTTTAATTTGGTTCAATGCCAGAAAGGAAGCTGTTGGTTTTTATAAAAAAATGGGATATCAAACAAAAGGAGTACCTTTTGAAATAAAAGGAGTAGGAGAACATATCGTAATGTTTAAAGATATAAGTGATGAATAGTTTATTTTTGATTGTGTTGCTATGCACCTACTTTTGTTGCAAAAAAGAAGAACTAAAAAGTGAGGTAATCTTGAAAGAAGAGGTTCTACAACCTCATGTACAACTTGAAGGAAAGCCAACGTATATTGACTCGACTTCCTTAATTTCGTTCCATAATAAAGTGCTTACGGATTTTTATAAATCTACTAATTACAGAACAGTCTGGCAATCAAAAGAAAAGAGAGAAGTGATTTTAGATAAACTTTTCAAATCAGATCAAGAAGGACTAAACCCAGAAGATTATAACATAGGAAAGTTATTTGATTTTGAAAAAAAAGCAACAATTTTGGATTCTTTAGATCTGGCAAAATATGACCTTTTACTGACCTCTAGTTTGCAAAAATACATTTCGCATCTTACTAATGGAAGACTAAACCCCCTAAAATTATACAAAAACTGGGATTTGAAAGAAAACGAAATTGACATAAACGCAACAGTTGTCCAATTGCTTCAAAGCGATTCCTTGGCTTACAAAATAGAACAATTGAAACCGAATCATATTGTTTACAAAAAATTAAAAAAGGCGCTTCAGCTGATTAATACTTTTCCAAAAGACAATTTCAAACCAATAAAATTCACAAAAACAATACTTGCTAACGACACCAACCCTTCTGTCATTGACATCAAGAAAAGATTGATTTATTGGAAAGAATTACAGCCTAAAGACAGCCTTACACCAGTTTATGACGAAGAAACTGTAATGGCTTTAAAAAAATTCCAAAGTCGGCACGGTTTAGCGATCGATGCGAAAATTGGACCAGGCACAATTGCGTCTCTTAATTTTTCTAAAAACCAACGAACACAGCAAATTCTTGTAAATCTAGAACGCTGGAAGTGGTATCCAAAACAAATGGGAAAGGAATATATAATCATCAATATTCCTGATTATAAATTGACACTTGTTAACCATTATGACACATTGAGAACTCACAAAGTTATTGTAGGAAGAGCTAAAAGAAAAACACCAATACTAAGCTCTAAGCTAACACAAGTAGTTTTTAACCCAACTTGGACGGTTCCTCCAACCATTCTGAGAGAAGACGTAATTCCTGCTGTTTTGAAAAGCCGAAGCTACTTGACAAAATCAAACATTAAGGTATATGACCGTAATGGAAGAATTGTAAGCCCTTATGAATGGCAATTATCTCAGGCTAAAACGTACCGATATGTGCAAAGTCCGGGTACTTTCAATTCCCTAGGTATGGTGAAAATCATTTTTCCAAACCGCTTTTCCGTTTATTTGCACGATACAAATCACAGGGATTATTTTGAAAAAAATGATCGCTCAATAAGTTCAGGCTGTGTCAGAGTAGAAAACCCATTGGAATTAACAGAATATTTACTAAACGATGAAGTCAATTGGAGCCTGGAAAAAATCACAGAAACATTACAGAATGAAAGAACAAAATTTGTCAAAATCAAAAAAAGAGTATCATTTCACTTGTTATATTGGACCGCTTGGAGCGAGAATAACAAATTGATTTTTAGAGATGACATTTATAACCTTGATGCTAATTTATATAATCAATTACGAAATTGATTTAGTTCCAAATTTAGATGCTCTTGAAGGATGGTAAATAAAGAAACACGATTTATCTTTGATGGTATTGATAATATCTTTAGACAATTCTACAGGAACAGCAGGGCAACCAAGGCTTCTTCCTAATCTTTTATTGTTTTGTATGAATGAATTAGAAACATAATTAGCGGCGTGCATCACGACACCTCTAGCTCTTGCATTATCATTTACTCCTTTTTCTAGACCGTCTAATCGAAGTGACATACCATGTTTTCCGTTATAGATTTCACCAGTCGAATAGAAACCTAAACTACTTTTGAACGATTCCGCCGAGTTTGAAAAATTAGAAGCAAATTCTTGTCCTGTATTTTTACCATGAGCAACAAGAGAATGAAACAATACATCTCCAGTGATTAAATTGATTACCCAAAGTCTTTTGGTGTTAGACGACAAACTAAAATCGATTAAGGTTAAAATGTCTTTCTTAATTAATCCTTTTTCTTTCAAGGAATAATA
>JAGOJA010000089.1:0-8470 GCA_017995345.1 Flavobacterium sp. | reverse complement strand
AATAGAGACGTTTTTGGAGTTTCTGACCATTTCTCCGTTCATATTAACGGGTTTAATGATGGCCAACAAGATTTTAGGTTTTTTGTAAGTGCTGCAGGAGTTCAGATGGATTGTTTAGCCACAGAAGATTATGAAGATTTTACTTGGGATGCCATTTGGGACAGCGAGGTGACACTTACTGAATTTGGCTGGGTTGTCGAGATGAAAATTCCGTATGCGGCTTTACGATTTTCGAAAGCAGACAAGCAAACTTGGGGTTTAAACTTCATGCGTGAAATAAAGCGCGATGTACAAAAATATACTTGGAACAGAATTGATACTAAAATTGGAGCTGTAATCCCGCAAGCAGGAATTCTAGAAGGAATTGAAAACATAGAAACGCCTACCCGACTTTTCCTAATTCCGTATTCATCCGCATATTACCAACAAAGCGACATTGGTTCTGATACGACATTAAAAGCTGGGTTGGATATAAAATATGGCATCAATGATTCCTTTACGTTAGATGCTATTTTGGTACCTGATTTTGGACAGACAAAATTTGACAATGCCATTTTGAACTTATTACCTTTCGAACAACAATTAGCTGAAAACAGACCGTTTTTTACCGAAGGAACAGATTTATTCAGCAAAGGAGGTTTGTTTTATTCCCGTCGAATTGGTGGTGCTCCCAGCAGCGAGCCTGTAACACAACAAAACGAGGAAATTACAGATTACCCAAGCACCGTTAATTTACTGAATGCCATAAAAATATCTGGACGTACCGAAAAAGGCTTAGGAATTGGTTTTCTAAATGCCGTAACAGAGAGAACTAAAGCCACGATTTTGAATAATGATACCGGAAAAGTTAGAAAAGAAGTCATTGAACCACTTACAAATTACAACATGTTGGTTTTGGACCAACGTTTTAACCAAAATTCATCGGTTTCATTTGTCAATGCAAATACTACCAGAAATGGAAGTTTTAGAGATGCGAATGCTTCGGCATTATTGTTTGATTTGAATACCAAAGCGAATACGTATAACTTATATGGTGATTTCAAATTCAGCCACATCAACACTACAAAAGACTATAATGGATACAAAACATCCTTAAATTTTGAAAAAACAAGTGGAAGATACCGCTATTTATTCAGCGGGAAATACCTCTCGGAAAATTACGACATCAATGATTTAGGGATTATTTTCTATACGAATTATCATGCTGCACTAGCAAGTGCCAGTTATCGCATATTAAACCCAACAAAAATTTTCAACACCCTAAAAATAGAACAGGAATTGAATTTAGAACTTCAAAACACCACTGGTAAAACCCAAGAAGCTTGGTATAAAACAGTGGTAAAAGCAACTTCTTTGAACAATGATTATTTTGAGTTAGGTTTTGTAGTAAGTCCGCTTGAAACCTTTGATTTTTATGAGCCTCGTGAGTATGGCCGATACGTGTACATCCCAAAAAGAATTGCTTCCTATTTTGGATTTGAATTGAATCGAAACAATGCGTTGACCTTTGACATGACACCCTCATTTACTAAATATGATGAGAAAGGAAGATTCAACTACGGGATCTATGCCAGTCCAAAATACCGCTTCAACGACAAGCTTTCGTTAGCCTATGCTTTAGAATACACCAAGATGAAAAATGATCGTGGCTGGGTTGACTTTGATAATGCTGGAGTTGTATTCACGGAGCGCAATCGTGAAATTCTTCAAAATGATCTTACCGGAAAATATTCATTGAACAATAAAATGACAATTAATCTAACGGCTCGTTATTATTGGTCGTATTCAAAAACCCATGATTTTTTTACGTTACAAAACAATGGATATTTAAGGCCTAATAGCAATTATACGCTGAATAAAGATCGAAATTTTAATTCTTGGAACTTCGATTTATCGTATTCTTGGTGGTTTGCCCCAGGAAGTGAAGTCTCTATTTTGTACCGCAATTATGGGCTGCAAAGAGCCAGTGTTGTCGAAAAAGACTTGTCAAAAAACCTTAAAAACATTTTTAATAGCGACTTAACCAATGTGCTTTCCGTGAGCATTCGCTATTTTATAGATTACAATTCAGTAAAAAATAAGTTTTAATTTTTTAATCAAACTGTAACATTCGATTGAAAAGAGAGTCTATTTATTCAAACTATTCAGTAGATTGGTGATTACAGCCTTTGACGCTATTTTGGTTTTTTTAAATTCTCATCAACCAAGCAACCGTTTCATGAAAAATTATTTCTTATTTTGCTTACTACTCCTATCTTTCATTGGCTACAGCCAAAAAAAAGTATTGCAAACGAAATTTATTTCGGAAAAAATTGAAATTGATGGCAAATTAAATGAGAATATATGGCAAACAGCTTCAATTGCCAAAGATTTCGTCATGTTTGATCCAGACAACGGCAAACCGATTCCAGATAATAAAAAAACAGAAGTAAAAGTTGTATACGATAATGACGCCATCTATATTGGTGCAACGCTTTATGATGATAGTCCAGATAAAATTTTAAAGGAAATTACTCAACGAGATGATTTTGGCACTTCTGATGTTTTTGGAGTTTTTATAAATGGCTACAATGACGGGCAACAAGATTTTCAATTTTTTGTAAATGCTGCAGATGGACAGAGTGATTGCATTACCACAGATACCAATGGCGAGGACTATTCTTGGGACGCCGTTTGGAAAAGCAAAGCCGTAATTACAAACAAAGGCTGGGTGGTAGAGATGAGAATTCCGTACGCTGCCTTGCGATTTTCTAGTGAAAAAAAACAAACTTGGGGTCTTAATTTTTTTAGAGAAATTAGACGGGACCGACATAAATATACTTGGAATCGCATTGATTCAAAACTGGGAACTTTCACTCAACAAACGGGAATTTTGGAAGGAATTGAAAATATAAAAACGCCTACCCGACTTTTTCTTTTACCCTATTCTTCTTTTTATGTTAATGCAAATGCGCATCAAAAAACCTACGGAACACTCAAAGGCGGACTGGATTTAAAGTATGGAATAACCGATGCTTTTACATTGGATATGATTCTTGTTCCTGATTTTGGACAAACAAAATTCGATGATCAAATCTTGAATTTAGGGCCTTTCGAACAACAATTTAATGAAAACAGACCTTTTTTTACGGAAGGAACAGATTTATTCAGCAAAGGGAATTTAGTTTATTCGAGACGAATTGGAGGGATTCCAACATACAAGCTAGAGGATAACGAATCATTTACTGAAACGCCAAATGTTAGTCTTATCAATGCGTTTAAAATTTCCGGCCGAACTAACGATGGTTTAGGAATAGGAATTTTGAACGCTATCACGGAAAAAACATCTACTTCTATTTATAACAACTATAGTGGCGCAATCCGAAAGGAAATAGAACCGCTGGCAAATTACAATGTCTTGGTTTTAGACCAACGCTTTCGCAAAAACTCCTCAGTTGCGTTTGTAAATACGAATGTCGCTCGAAACGGAAGTTTTAGAGATGCAAACGTGACCGCATTAGTTTGGGATTTGAACACCAAGAAAAATACGTATAATCTTTCCGGAGATTTTAAATACAGTTATATCAAAGGCGTTGAGGATAAAAAAGGAATTAATTCCCAATTGAACTTTTCTGAAACGAGCGGAAAATATCGTTATGGCGTAGGTGCTGATATTACAACCAAAGATTTTGATCCTAATGATTTAGGAATCAATTTCGAAACCAATTATTATAGCATTTATGGCAATACGAGTTACCGAATTCTTAATCCAACGAAATACTTCAACAGCTTTAGTGCTAATTTGAATGTCTATTCCCAATTTCAAAAAGAAACTGGAAAAATCCAATCCAGCAGCATTGTCTTTAAGATTAACTCGACTAACAAAAAAAATCATTATTTCGGAATGGGGTTCGACGCCAATCCAGTAGAAACATTTGATTATTACGAGCCTAGAACGGCTGACCGATTTGTAATAAAACCTACTAAAATTGGCGGATTTATATACATTTCAACCAATTATAACAATAGTTTTGCCATTGACTTAAATCCTTCCTTTGCACTTTATGATGAGTCTGGAAGAAATTCCTATGGTTTTTCTGTGGGTCCAAGATATCGTTTCAATGATAAATTATCCCTGAATTATAATTTCAATTTCTTACGACAAAACAATAATAAAGGATATATTGACAGCATGAATGACGATATGAATGTAGCTACGCCTAATACTATTATTTTTGCCAATAGAAATGTAATTACCTATTCTAATACGCTTTCGGGAAAATATTCCTTAAACAGCCAAATGACATTTAATATTTCGTTGCGTCATTATTGGTCGTATGCCGAAAATAAAAATGCCTTATCATTAGAACAAAACGGAAGATTGGCCGATTTTACAGGATATATCACCAATAAAAACTCGAATTTTTATTCCTGGAATGCTGACTTGTCCTATTCTTGGTGGTTTGCACCAGGAAGTCAAGTTTCTATTTTATATCGAAATAATGCTGCTGCTTTTGAAAGAAACATCAACAAAGAGTTTACGAACAATGTAACTAACCTACTGAATAATGATGCATTGAGCCATGTTTTTTCGATAAGTATTCGCTATTTTATTGACTATAACGAAATGAAGAATAGATTCTAAAATACAGTAATTTCAAAAAAGACAACCTTCCACAACAAAATAATCATTATTTCTTATTCTAAACCTCCGAATATATAATAGTGATTTTGACTCCAAAGATTTTTTTTAGAAATGCTTTATCTTTGTTTAAAATAAATGTGTGATGAATAAAAAAGTAATTCTTATGATTTTGGACGGTTGGGGAAAATCTCCTGATCCAAAAGTTTCTGCAATCGATAATGCCAATATCCCTTTTATAAATAGTTTATACAAAAATTACCCAAGCGCTCAACTTCGAACCGATGGTTTGAATGTAGGTTTACCCGAAGGACAAATGGGAAATAGTGAAGTAGGACACATGAATCTAGGTGCGGGTAGAATTGTATATCAGGATTTAGCCAAAATTAACCTTGCTGTTGCAAATAACACTTTAGCAAAGGAGCAAGTATTAGTTGATGCTTTTACTTATGCTAAAGCAAACAATAAAAAAGTACACTTTTTAGGTCTGGTTTCAGACGGCGGTGTACACTCTCATACTTCACATTTACGGGGCTTGATAAATGCTACGCAACAACACGGATTACAAAAAGTTTTCGTTCACGCCTTTACTGACGGTCGCGATGTAGATCCAAAATCTGGGAAACAGTACATTCAGGATTTGCAAAATTATATTGCCAATACTACCGTAAAACTGGCTTCGGTTGTGGGACGCTATTATGCCATGGATCGTGACCGTCGCTGGGAAAGAGTAAAACTCGCATACGATTTATTGGTGAACGGAATTGGAACGCATTCAACAAATGCAGTAGCTTCCATTGAAGAAAGTTATAAAATCAATGTAACCGATGAATTTATTCACCCAACGGTTATAATCGACGAACATGACAAACCATTAGCTACAATTGAAGAAGATGACGTGGTTGTTTTCTTTAATTTCAGAACAGATAGAGGTCGAGAATTAACCGAAGTATTGACTCAAATGGATTGTCATGAGCAAAACATGCACAAACTGAATTTGTATTATGTCACGCTTACTAATTATGACGAAACGTATCAAAATATAAAAGTCGTTTACAACAAAGATAATATTACGGAAACGCTCGGGGAAGTTTTAGAAAAAGCACATAAAAAGCAAATTCGTATTGCCGAAACAGAGAAATATCCTCACGTGACTTTCTTTTTTTCCGGTGGAAGAGAACAGCCTTTCATTGGCGAAAGCCGCATTTTGAAAAACTCTCCAAAGGTTGCTACGTATGATTTGCAACCGGAAATGAGCGCCTTTGAACTGGCAGAGGCTTTGGTTCCCGAATTAGAGAAAGAAGAAGTCGATTTTGTATGTCTAAACTTTGCCAACGGCGATATGGTAGGACATACAGGGGTTATGAGTGCCGCAATAAAAGCCTGTGAAGCCGTTGACAAATGCGTCGAAAAAGTGATTACGGCGGCATTAGCCCATAATTATACCACTATTGTAATTGCAGATCACGGAAACTGTGAAACGATGATTAATCCTGACGGAAGTCCAAATACTGCACATACAACAAATCCAGTTCCTATTATTTTAGTAGACAAAGACTTAAAAGTCATTCACGATGGAGTTCTTGGTGATATCGCTCCAACAATTTTGGAATTAATGGGAATAGAAAAACCAGAAGTTATGAACCGTCATTCTTTATTATAAGAACTAGTTATCTATAAAAATGCTGCCCTACTTGGGCAGCATTGTCTTTATACTACGTTTTGGTTTTAAACAGTGCGTGTTTATAAAAAAGTATGCTTTTAAAATCGTTTTACTACATACAAAATAATTCTAAGTCATAAAAATTGTTCTACAAAATAAATAACAAGCCCAACGAAACCGCCAACAACCGTTCCGTTGATTCTGATAAACTGTAAATCCTTCCCTACTTCCAACTCTAATTTATCAGCAATTTCTTTTTTATCCCAACTTTGAACAGAGCTTGCAATTAAATCTCCGATAGCTTTTTTATTTCTAAGTAAAACACCTAATAAATCGATCTTTATAAAATCATTAATTTTAGCAGTCATCACTAAATCATTTTGAATAGTGGCACCAAAGTCCCCAATCATACGAGTTAAATTTAATTTAATTTTTGACTCCTCTCCTTTTTCTAAATCAGCAATGACAGCGTTTTTTAATTCTAGCCAAATCGAACCAATATAATCCCGAACTTCTTCTTTTTGTGTAAATTCAATAATTAATGAACTGATTTTTTGTTGCATTTCAGGCGAGTTTTTTAACTCTTCAATAAAATCCAATACATACCTATTTATCTTTTGACGAATCGAACTATCCGGTTCTTTTGCCATGTTCAAAAATTCGTAAAGTCCATTAAAAACACCTTCGGCAATCTTTTTGTCCGCAACTCCTAGCGTATACCATGGTGTAGATTTTTTGACTTTTTCATTAATTTCCATCTTATTAGCTTCTAATTCTGCCGCCAAAACAGTCAATACATTCGTTATTAATTGCGCTTGTTTGTCACTTTTCGACAAGGATTCTAAGCCCGTTGCAATCCATTCACCAAAATTCAATTGTCGCATTTTAATTTCAACTTGCTGCTGAATAAATTTTTTTACATGGGCATCATCTATGGTTTTTAAAACCCCTGGAATTACATTTTCAACAACCAAAGAAGCAATTACAGCCGCATTTTTTTTCTCTTTCAACCAATTTGTCGCTTTTGTTGCAAAGTCAAATTCATCTAGTTTCAGTTCTAATTTTTCTTTAATTAAAAATTCATCCGAAACAAAACTGCCTAAATTCTGACCAATAGCATCTTTATTGTTGGGAATTAAAGCGGTATGTGGAATTGGGATTCCTAAGGGATGCTTGAACAAAGCTACTACGGCAAACCAATCAGCAATTCCACCAACCATAGCGGCTTCGCTAATCGCTTTGAGCCAGCCAATCTTATAATGATGTGCTACAAAAAAACAGATAACGGCAATCCCTAAAACACTTAGAGCAACATTTTTCATCTTCTTTAAGCTCGCTTTTTTAGTTTCATTATTATCCATGACTTTTCGTTCTATTTTTTATAATCTACTAATTTAGTAATTTGTTTTCATATCGATTAATTCATTTTTATCAAGTTTTTAAAATACCCAAAATAAATAGCCTACTGATAAATACTGAATCAAACGGGATAAATAATTTTAAAATTGTATTTTTGCCAACTGAAAAATTGAAATTATGATTATTGTAAAATCACGTGAAGAAATAGAATTAATGCGCGAAAGTGCCTTGATCGTATCAAAAACATTAGGAATGATTGCCTCTGAAATAAAAGAAGGAGTCACAACTTTATATCTAGACAAATTAGCCGAAACATTCATTCGTGATCATGGCGCTGAACCAAGTTTTCTTGGTCTATATGATTTTCCAAACTCGCTTTGCATGAGTCCAAACGCTCAAGTGGTTCATGGAATCCCGAACAACAAGCCTTTAGAAAGTGGTGATGTAATTTCGGTAGATTGTGGTGCCTACAAAAACGGATACCATGGCGATCACGCCTACTCTTTTGAAATTGGCGAAGTAGCTCCTGAAACTAAAAAATTATTACAGATAACCAAAGAATCCTTGTACGTTGGAATCCGCGAATTCAAATTAGGAAATCGTGTAGAAGACGTTGGAAATGCAATTCAAAAATATACAGAAGCGCATGGGTATGGAGTGGTTCGTGAATTAGTAGGTCACGGCTTGGGCCAAAAAATGCACGAAGATCCAGAGATGCCTAATTACGGCAAAAAAGGGCGAGGAAAACTTTTTGTAGAAGGAATGGTTGTAGCCATTGAACCGATGATTAATCTAGGAACCCGAAACATCAAACAACACAAAGACGG
>JAGOJA010000170.1 GCA_017995345.1 Flavobacterium sp. | reverse complement strand
TATGCGGTTTTACATTCACCAACGTATAGAGAAAAGTACAAAGAGTTTTTAAAGATTGATTTTCCAAAAATACCCTATCCAAAAGACACAAAAACATTTTGGGAATTGGTTGCGTTGGGTTCACAAATCAGGCAAATTCATTTGTTAGAAAGTTCAAAGGTAGAAGAATACATTACTGAATTTAATATAGACGGCGATTGTGTTGTGAGTAAACCCAATTACAAAGACGGTAAAGTTTATATAAACGAAACCCAATATTTTGAGAATGTTCCTGAAGTGGCGTGGAACTTTTATATTGGCGGTTATCAGCCTGCCCAAAAATGGTTGAAAGACCGAAAAGACCGAAAACTTGAATTTGACGATATTGCCCATTATCAAAAAATCATCGTGGCATTATTTGAAACGGATAGATTGATGAAAGAAATAGATAAAATAGAAATAGAGTAAAAAAATATTCAAGACAAAAAAAATAAATGTTTTTGAGCATTTCTAAAATGGTTTGGCAATGGTTTGGCAACTACAATTAAAAAAAGCCTGTAATACTTGAAAAACAAGTGATTACAGACTTTTTAAGTACCCGGAGCCGGAGTCGAACCGGCACGGTTTCCCACAGGTGTTTGAGACCAGCGCGTCTACCAATTCCGCCATCCGGGCTTAGCAGACATGAAATAACGACAGTTATTTCAACGCAATAAAAGATGTGATTGTGTTTAAATCAACCATCAATTCCTTTAACACGGTGCAAATGTAAAATAAAATATTAAAAATTCAACTAAAAATACTTAATTTTTTCCTTTCAGAGTTGAATAAATTTTATAAATTTGCACCTCGGTAAAACGGAACACACTAACTAACTACACCCGAGGCAAATACATACCTACGGCTTTGAACAAGTGCAAAGCCCAACTGTATGGAGCGCAGCGGAATAAAAACAACAAATTGATGTCACACCCAGAACCAGAAGCTAAAATTTTTGCTTGTTCACAAAGTGTTTATCTAGCTGAAAAAATAGCTAAAGCGTATGGAATTCCATTAGGAAAAGTCACCATGTCCCATTACAGCGATGGTGAATTTCAACCTTCTTATGAAGAGTCTATCAGAGGATTGCGCGTATTTATAGTTTGCTCCACTTTTCCAACGGCAGATAATTTGATGGAAATGTTATTGATGATTGATGCTGCAAAACGAGCTTCGGCAAGACATATTACAGCAGTAATACCTTATTTTGGTTGGGCAAGACAAGACAGAAAAGACAAGCCAAGAGTTCCGATAGGAGCTAAATTAGTAGCTAATTTATTAGATGCTGCAGGCGCAACAAGAGTAATGACCATGGATTTGCACGCCGATCAAATACAAGGGTTCTTTGAAAAACCGGTAGATCATCTTTTTGCATCAACCATCTTTTTGCCTTACGTAAAAAGTTTAGGGTTGAAAAACTTGACTATTGCTTCTCCAGATATGGGAGGTTCAAAAAGAGCCTATGCCTATTCTAAATTTTTAGAATCAGACGTGGTGATTTGTTACAAACAAAGAAAAGAAGCCAACGTAATCGACACCATGGAATTAATTGGTGAGGTACAAGGCAGAAATGTAATCTTAGTAGATGACATGATTGATACCGGAGGCACTTTGGCGAAAGCCGCAGATTTAATGATCGAAAAAGGAGCATTGAGCGTACGTGCAATATGTACTCATGCAATTTTATCTGGTGATGCTTACGAAAAAATAGAGAATTCTAAATTATTAGAATTAATAGTTACCGATTCTATTCCGTTGAAGAAAGAATCAAAAAAAATAAGAGTGTTGAGTTGTGCGCCTCTTTTTGCCGAAGTTATGCACATGGTGCACCACAACAATTCCATTAGTGGAAAGTTTATAATGTAATACATTTGACTTAAACTCAAATGTCTTATCGTTATAAAGCCTTGCCAACAGCCAAAAGCTACAGGCCAAACAAGTAATATTATTAATAACTATATTTTTTTTACAATGAAATCGATTACAATTAAAGGATCAGAAAGAGAAAGCGTGGGTAAAGTTGCGACTAAAGCCCTACGTAATGCTGGAGCGGTTCCTTGCGTGTTATACGGAGGAAATCAGGCAGTACATTTTTCAGCAGAAGAAAAAGCATTCAAAAACTTGATTTACACTCCAAACGCTCACACAGTTGTGATCGATCTTGGAAAAGGAAAATCATTTGATGCCGTTTTACAAGACATCCAGGTTCACCCGGTGTCTGACAGGATTTTACATATTGACTTCTTTCAAATTTTTGATGACAAAGAAATCACTATGGAAGTTCCTGTGAAAATCATTGGTAACTCTAAAGGAGTTATGGCTGGTGGAGATTTACGTTTGAACAACCGTAAACTTAAAGTGAGAGCTTTACCAAAAAATCTTCCAGATTTCGTTGAAGCAGACATCACTCCATTAGACATGGGTAACAAATTATACGTTACTAAAGTGCCTTCTGAAAACTTCAAAATCATGCACCCAGACAACACTGTTATCTGTCAAGTGAAGATCTCTCGTGCGGCTATGAAAGCAGCTCAAGAAGCAGCAAAAGCAGCAAAAGCTCCAGTAAAAGGAAAGAAAAAGTAATATTTTTTCACCCCAATTTAAAAGCATCAGTTGCAAAACTGGTGCTTTTTTTGTTTAATAAACAATCTTATTAGTTCCTAGGAGCAGCCATTTTTATTTTCAGGACACTACTCCTCCCGCTTTACATTGCAATCTTTTTGCCCGCCAAAAAAAGGCGAACAAAAAGGATTTCCATTACAATCGGGGCTATTTTACACGATTTGTTGCATAAAGTCATTCTTTTAATAACTAATAACGTCACGTGACTCTACGCACTCAAAACAAGAAAAACAGTGAGTGATTTTGTCATCCCGAGGAACGAGGAATCTCTTCAAAAATTGCGTTCCACTCGTAGTATAGAACTAGAAATTATTTAATTTTAGCAATACATTCACTGATAAAACGGTATAAAAAAAATTTCAGTCATTCAAACAGTTGAAAAACAGTTTAGACATGAAATTCACTTATTTTAATTCAATACTTTTGAAAAAAAAATCTAACCTTATATTTCAACACAACACCTAATTAAGTTTACTTTTGCAGCATGATAAAATGGATACACCAACTGTTTTCATCAAGAAAAACAGAAAACAATACTGCTGGTATGAAACCGGAGGTTCATGAACACAAAAAAAACAACATAAAAAGCGTGAGTAATAAATATTTAATCGTTGGTCTTGGCAATATTGGTGCTGAATACGTCAATACGCGCCACAATATTGGCTTCAAAATCGTTGATTTTTTAGCCAAAAAAGAAGGAGTCTCTTTCGAAACCGTAAAACTAGGCACTCTAGCCCAATACAAATTCAAAGGAAGAACTTTTTTACTACTCAAACCCAACACCTACATGAATTTGAGCGGAAAAGCAGTTCACTATTGGATGGAAAAAGAAAAAATCCCATTAGAAAATGTTTTAATCATTGCCGATGATTTGAATCTTTCCTTTGGAAGCATCCGCATTAGACCTAAAGGAAGTGATGGCGGTCATAATGGTTTAAAAAACGTTAATCTGGTTTTGAATACTCAAAACTATGCACGTTTTCGTTTTGGCATTAGCGACGAATTCAAAAAAGGAAAACAAGTAGATTACGTTCTTGGCGATTGGGA
>JAGOJA010000169.1 GCA_017995345.1 Flavobacterium sp. | reverse complement strand
TCCGAAGAATCTGCCGATTTTCCTCTAGATGCTAAAGCCGATTTTGACCATTGTAAAGGTTGTCTTCGTTGGCTATTATCATGAGCAACATAGGCATATATTTTGTCTTCATTAGAGGTAAAAATAGCAATCTTGTTTTGTGGCAATCGCAAATAATTGGGTTGATCACCGTAAACAGGAATAACATTCATTTTATACGAAGGATTCAACAATTGCAATTCGACTACAGGCATATCGATTAAATCGGCAATTTGTTTGAAGGAGATTTCTTTTTGGATACGAATCGTATCGGTTTCGAAGTGTTTGAAAGTAGCACGTTCGGGTTTAATGCCGTGCTCTTTATGGTATTCATACAAGTACATCGTAGCTAAAAAAGCAGGAACGTAGCCTTGAGTTTCTTGTGGTAAATGTTTTTTTATGTCCCAAAACGTTTGTTGTCCGCCCGATCGCCTTATCGCCTTAGTCACATTTCCAGGACCTGAATTATACGATGCTAATACCAAATCCCAGTCGTTGAATAAAGGGTACATATTGGCCATATACTGAGCCGCTGCCTCGGAGGATTTTAAAGGATCCGATCGCTCATCAACATACGAATCGATTCGTAAATTATATTGTTTTCCTGTGTGATACATGAACTGCCAAAGTCCTGTTGCACCAACTCTAGAAACCGCTTTTGGATTCAAGGCAGATTCTACTATGGCTAAATATTTTATTTCTAATGGAATGTTCTTTTTCGCCAAAGCTTCTTCGAAAATAGGGAAGTAATATTCAGAAGTAGCCATTAAACGAGCGAAAGCTTTTTTTCTGTTTTTCAAAAAGGATTTGATTAAATTTTCTAATCCTTTATTGTATTCGATATGAAAAGGAGACTTAGCATCCATAGCCGCTAGTCGTTGTTTTAATAGCTCGGTGGGTAATTCAAAATCAACGCTTTGATCGGTGTTTAGGGTTTGGATATCTTTGGTTAAGTCATTATAAATATCCAAATTCGTTAGCTCTTTCATCCATAAACTATCGACTTGTTCTGTCGTAGTATGACGAACAAAAGTTTGTTTGATAGAATCTAAATAGGAAAGAGGTATAGGAGAAGGTTGAATCGATTTAACTTCAGCGACTTGCTGCGAGAAAGCAGCAAACGAGATGAGGAACAATAAGCTTAGTGTGGCATTTTTAAGACTCATATAATTTGATTTCAATGTGCTTTATTTCAGCTGATTAACCAATTGACTTTGCAAAAGTACTTAGTTAAAACTAAAAAAAACCATAAATATTGTTAAATATACAATATTTATGGTTTTTAAGCCCATTTTACTTTAAAAAAATATGTTAAAGTAGGATTATTCAAATAGTAATGCAATTTTAAAAATCGCAAACTTTTTGATTATTCTAAAATCGCTGCAATTCCTGGTAAGGTTCTTCCTTCCAACATTTCTAGCATTGCTCCACCTCCAGTAGAAACATAACTTACTTTGTGTTCAAAACCAAATTGTTTTACAGCTGCTACAGAATCACCTCCACCAACTAGTGAGAAAGCACCATTAGCAGTAGCCTCAGCAATATAATCTCCTAAAGCAATAGTTCCTTTGGCAAATGTTGGCATTTCAAAAACGCCTAATGGTCCATTCCAAAGAATCGTTTTAGAAGCTAAGATTACTTCTTTAAAATTAGCTAATGATTTTGGTCCAGCATCTAAACCTTGCCATCCTTCTGGAATGTGTTTCACATCTACTACTTGTGTATTTGCGGTATTAGAAAAATCATCAGCTGCCACTACATCTACAGGAATATGAATTTGTACCCCTTTTTCTTTGGCTAAACGTAAAATTTCTAGAGCCAAATCTTGCTTGTCATCCTCACAAATAGAGTCACCAACAGATCCGCCTAAGGCTTTAATAAAAGTAAAAGTCATACCTCCACCAATAATCATATGGTCTACTTTGTCTAAAATATTTTCGATTACTGTAATTTTAGAAGATACTTTAGATCCTCCTAAAACGGCAGTTACTGGTTTTTCACTGTTCTTTAAAACTTTATTCAAGCTTTCAATTTCTTTGGCTAACAACGTTCCAAAACATTTACTTGTTGGGAAAAACTGTGCAATAATAGTAGTAGAAGCATGTGCACGGTGTGCCGTTCCAAAAGCATCATTTACATATATATCGCCTAAGTCTGCTAATTTTTTAGCGAAATCAACATCGCCAGCTTCTTCTTCTTTATAAAAACGTAAATTCTCTAACAACAACACTTGACCAGGTTGTAAAGCCGCAGCTGCAGTAGTAGCAGGTTCTCCAATGCAATCTGTAGCAAATTGAACAGGTACACCTAAAACTTCAGAAGTTTTAGCTACTATGTGACGTAACGAATATTTATCTTCAGCTCCTTTTGGTCTTCCTAAGTGCGACATTAAAATAACGCTTCCACCGTCAGCTAAAATTTTATCAATGGTAGGCTTTGCAGCTTCAATTCTATTGGCATCCGTTACATTAAAATTTTCATCTAAAGGCACATTAAAATCAACACGGATAATTGCTTTTTTATCTTTGAAATTGAAATCGTTTAAAGTTTTCATTATATATATGTATTTAATTTAAAAATGTATATCGTCTCACAAAGATACACTATTTTGGGATTTTGATTTGTAGTGCCTACTATTAAAAAATAGCTAATTAATAACGAAATCGATGTAAATTTATAAATAACACAACTAAACGGTTAAAAAAATTAAGGAATAACGGTTTGGAGCGTGTGAGTTCTGGGTTGTCAGTTTTGGGTTGTCAGTTTTGGGTTGTCGGTTATGAGGTGTGAGTTATGAGTTGTGGGTTAATAGAATAAAAAGTTAAGCTAGTTAAACAGTTAACAAATTAAACGATTAAACCTTAAACAATAGACCAGCTAACCAATTAACAAACAAACAAAAAAGCCCTCTCCAAAATGAAAAGGGCTCTAGTAGTATATTATTTGTAAAACTATTCGTGAACTGGATTTTGGGTACAAGGACAGTTACTCAATCCTTGGAAGAAATCAAATCCTAAAGTAATCATGTGCGTTCCAGAATTGTACGCTGCCATCTCATTCATCGTAATTTGGTAGGCATACCCAAAATAAAATCCTGATTTCTTAAACCCTACCATTGGTCCTACATTCAAAGGCTTTCCAACTTGATCATTCAAAAAACGATAAGATGCTCCAACCCAGTAGTAGTCATCATAACTATTGTATTTTCTGTATTTGACGTTAATGTCAGTACTAGATCTTCTATCCGATTCAAAATATTGAAAGTACATAGAAGGCTCAATCTCTCCACGATTGTATCTTCCATCGCTAAAGACATAACCAGTATACACTTGATAATTACGCAATAAATCCGGTTCTAGTGCAATAAACTTATCCAAATCTTTTGGCAAAATATTACTAGCATTAAAACTCATGTAAAATTTATTCAAACGATACAACAAACTGACGTCAAAGTTATTGTTGGAAGTAAAACGGTTGTTATTAATAGAAGGATCTGGATTGGTTGGTGACAAATCATCAATGTCAATTTTGAAATTATTAATGTTGAATGACAAACCAAAAGACAAATATTGTTGAGAATAATAATCCAAAATAATATGATGCGCAAACGAAGCTTTAGCACCAGTTTGACGGGTGTTCCCATTTTTATCGTTATACATAGAAATTCCAACCCCTGATTGATCTGCAATTCTAAAATCAGCATAAACAGATTGGTTATTTGG
>JAGOJA010000088.1 GCA_017995345.1 Flavobacterium sp. | reverse complement strand
TATTTAATACAAGATAAGTTCGTATAAAAAAACCATTCAATTGAATGGTTTTTTTGTGCTCTAAAATTAAATTTTTTAAAATATCAAATCTTGAATTTCTTTTGTTTTTTCAAATACACTCTTTGCAAAAGGACATAAGGGAATAATTTTAAGATTGTTTTCTTTTGCATATTTTGCGGCTTTCATAACTAATTTCTTGCCTACACTTTGTCCTGCAAAATTAGAATTTACTTCGGTATGGTCAATAATAAACTTGTCGTTTCCTGCCCAAGTATAGGTCATTAGTCCAGCTTCGACATCGTTATCAACAGCTTTAAAGTTGCCGTTTTTGGTTTCGTTCGTTTGTTCAATTGTCATCGATTTCTAATTTAATTCTGTTGTTATTTCAATTGGGTTCGTTATTATTTTATGTATAGGACATTTGTCTGCAATGTTTAATAATCGGGCTTTTTGGCTATCATCTAAACTTCCAGATAATATAATGTTACGAATTATTTTGAATTTGTTATCCACTGAATCCGTATCAAAAGTAATTTCGACTTTGATATCAGTTAAATCCCATCCTTTTCGATTGGCATACATGCGCAAAGTGATACCTGTGCAAGAGGCTAGGGAAGCAGCTAGTAATTCTTTTGGCGAAAAGCCTAAGTCCTTTCCTCCACTGCTTTCAGGTTCATCGGAAACAATAAAATTTGTTTCTGATCGTATTTCAGTTTTGTATAATTCGTTGCCTGTATGTGCTGTTATTTTACTCATTATCGGTACGGTTTATTTTGCTCAGGAAGGGGAACAAATTCGGTTTCTCCAGGAACTTTTTCAAATTTTTGGGCCAACCATTTTTCTTTTGCATTTTCAATCAGTTCTTTGTTTGATGCTACAAAATTCCAATAGATAATTCTTTCTTCGGGAAAAGAATCTCCTCCAAAAATATAAATCGTTGTGTTTTCTGCCATTTCGAACGAGCAAAGCTTACTGTCTTTTGCAATCAAAATTTGCTTTGAACCAAAAACGTTTCCTTCACTTTCAATACTTCCTTCTAAAATGTATAAAGCGCTTTCACCAAATAAATCTGCACCAATAGTAACCTTTTGACGTGTAGTGCTTTTAAGTTCTAAAAGGTACATTGGGCTGTAAACAGGAACAGGTGATTTTTTACCAAGAACCTCGCCAGCTATGAGTTTGAACGCTATATTATCCTGTTTCCATTCTGGAATTTCATTTTCCGGAACATGAAAAAAAGAAGGTTCAATTTCCTCTAATTCCTTAGGTAAAGCCACCCAAATCTGGAGGCCATGCAGCATTTTATTTGAACTACGCAAATATTCAGGTGTTCGTTCTGAGTGAACAATTCCTTTTCCTGATGTCATCCAATTGATTTGTCCCGGTTTAATTTCCATTTCAGTTCCCAGACTATCTTTGTGCATAATACTTCCTTCAAATAGATAGGTCAAAGTAGAAAGTCCAATGTGTGGATGTGGCGGGACATCTAGATTTTCGTGATCACTCAGGCAAGTTGGTCCCATATGATCAATAAAGGCAAAGGGGCCAACCATTCTTTTTTCTCTAAAGGGTAGCAATCGGCCAACCATAAAGTTGCCAATATTACTTGGGCGTTCTTCTATAATCAGTTTGATGTTTGACATTTTTATGTGTTTTAAAAGTATAAATTTAACAAATTAATCTTCCAAATATCCAAATTTACCGATATTCATGTCATAAAAGGCTTGCATGATTTCGGTTTGTGTATTCATTACAAATGGACCGTGCGCCACAATGGGTTCCTCGATAGGTTCGCCACTTAATACTAAAACTACTGTGTTTTCAGTAGCTTCAATGGTGAATTCTTCACCTTCGTTTTCAAATAGTGCAAAATGATCTGTCGAAATATTTTTTATATCATTGACTTTTACACTTCCTTCAATAACTAATAAAGCGGTGTTGTAATTTGCTGGAAAATTAAAGGAAGCTTTTGCACCTTTATTCAGTTTGGTATTTAATAAATATACTGGTGTAAATGTAGCCGCTGTTCCTTTTATATTTTCGTATTCTCCAGCTATAATTTCTATCACGCCACCATTTTCGGGAAGTTCAAATTTATTAATTTGGGCGTTGGTAATCCCTTGGTATTTTGGCGTAGTCATTTTATCTTTTGCCGGAAGGTTAACCCAAAGTTGTACCATTTGAAAATCGCCGCCTTTTTTACTGAATTCGGTTTCGTGGTATTCTTTGTGCAAAATTCCTGATGCCGCAGTCATCCATTGTACATCTCCTTCACCTATAATGCCACTGTTTCCTGAACTGTCATGATGCGCAATTTTTCCGTGATAGGCAATTGTAACAGTTTCAAAACCTCGGTGTGGATGAACACTTACGCCTCTAGGTTGGTCAGTTGGCGAGAAATAAAATTTAGAATTGTAATCCATCATAATAAATGGACTCATTCTTTTCATATCTAAATTACGACCACTCGGTATAAAAGTGTGTACTCTAAATCCGTCGCCAACCATGTGTGGGGCAGGTGGTGCTAATATGAGTTCTATGTTTTTTGTTTTCATTTTATATTTATTTAATCTAAGGTACAAATTTACAATAGATTAAAACCAGACGCATTGATCTAGGATAAGAAATGAAATTCTAATAATTAATAAGGCTTGAAGTTTCTCTTGGCCAATTCTTTGCGAACTCTGCTTAATGTTTCGGGTGTAACGCCTAAATAGGAAGCCATCATCCATTGAGGAATACGCAAAGTTAGGCTTGGATAAATGGTTATAAAATCCAAATAACGTTGCTCAGCAGTTGCACCAAGGAGGAGATTAACTCGTTTTTGAAGTTGGCGAATGTGATTGTGCAGTGCAATAGTATCCTGCTGTCTAAACGCAGCACTAATCTCAGCAGCAGAGTTGATAAAATTTATATCGATACATACAATTTCAGTTTCTTCAATGACATCAATAAACAATTCAGAAGGTTCATTGAAATAAAAACTACTTCGGTCTGAAATGATCCAATTCTCAGGTGCAAATTGAATAATGTGTTCTTTGCCAGTTTCATCAATAGTATACGAACGCAATAATCCTTTGGATACAAAAAAAGAATATTGACAAATATCGCCTTGATGGAGTAGGATAGTAGCTTTCTCGACTGTTTTGAATTGCAAAGTAGTACTAATCAAAAGAAATTGCTCATCAGTCAGGTTTGCTTTGGATTGAAAGTAAGTTTTGAATGAATCGAGCATGATTGTTTCCGGTTTATTCCAATTAAATGGTTTTTAAAACAGTTATAAAAATATCTTTTGATTTGGTTCACACTAATTTAATCCACTTAAATTTTTATGAATACGTCTGCGTTTAAAATGGGTTTGTTTTAAAGTTTGATTGCCAGAGATGATACTTATGTTGCCGTCAATTTCAAGCATAGCGAGTTTTACGTCTTTAAAATACTCAATTCCATGTTCTCGCATGGCTTCTTTCAATTCATCATTAGAAATGTTTAATTTGCTTAATGCTTTGAAATCTAGATTCCCGTTGTGTATTAGTATTTCTGGCTTTTCCTGCATAAAAACACCAAATTTTTGGTATTTAAACATCAATTTCTTTAAAACAAAATTAATGCTAAAAAGGATCGTCGCAGCTACTAAACCTCCCCATAGACTAGTATTGTTTCCTACCATTGCATTTTGAACTGAGTTGCTGATGAGCAAAATTAATATGACATCAGCCGTGTTCAGTTGCGATAATTCTTTTTTGCCAAAAAGGCGTAAAGCGATAACCATAAAAAAATAAACGGCAACACTTCGAAAAATTATATCAAGATATTGGTTCATTTTTTTTTTGTTTTAAATGCTTCTATTTATTTCAATTTAAAATTTTTTTCAATTGCTTTTATCATCTCACCTGCGATGTCTTTATTTGTAGCACTTTCAATTCCTTCCAATCCTGGCGATGAGTTTACTTCTAATAATAAAGGTCCTTTTGAAGAACGAATGATGTCCACCCCAGCAACTTTCAAATCCATAGCTTTAGTCGCTTTTATAGCAATACGTTTTTCTTCAGCAGTCACTTTTATAATGGATGCAGTTCCACCAAGATGGATATTCGCTCGAAATTCGCCTGGCATTGCTTCGCGCTGAATGGCAGCAACTACCTTTCCATCTATCACAAAGCAACGAATGTCTTTTCCATTGGCTTCTTTGATAAACTCTTGAACTAATATGTTGGCATTTAAGCTTTTGAAAGCATTAATAACACTTTCGGCAGCTTTTTTAGTTTCGGCCAATACAACTCCTTTTCCTTGGGTTCCTTCTAGTAATTTTACGATCAAAGGAGGTCCACCAACCATTTTTATCAAATCATCCGTATCTAATGGTGAATTTGCAAAACCGGTAGTAGGAATTTCTACGCCGTGATTTAATAGTAATTGCAACGAGTATAACTTGTCGCGTGATTGTGTGATGGCCTTTGATGAATTCAAACAATATACTTTCAATGCTTCAAATTGTCTGGTCAAAGCACAGCCATAGAAGGTTATACTTGGTCTAATCCTAGGGATAATTGCATCAAATTGATTTAATATTTTACCACCACGATAATGAATTTCGGGTGTTTTTGCATCCAGTTTCATGTAACATTCCTTGATATTCAAAAAATGCATTTCGTGACCACGCATTTCGCCCGCTTCCATAATACGCTTGTTGCTGTACAATTCAGGATTGCTGGCTAAAAGCCCAATTCGTAAACCAGAACTTGCTTTTTCTGAATTTTTATAAAGTGCTTTTAAGCTATCAGTAGTTGGTTGCCCCAAAAGATATTTTTGTTCTGGATCAACCAGCACTCTTCCGCTCATAGCTTCACGACCTAAAAGCATTCGGAAACCCATGGAATCACGATTGGTTAATGTCATTTCAATAGGCCATTTTGAACTGCCTATTTGTAGGTTAGTTTGAATAACATAGCGTTGTTCTCGAAATCCACTAGAACTTTTTACAATTCGCTTGTCGATTAATGGTGCTTCACAGTGAATTACCGTTTTAAGATTATTTTGTATTGGGTTGATGTCAAATTTTACCCAATTACTTTCATTTTTGATAAATGGAGCAATGTTTATCGCATGTAAAGCGGATGTTTTTGCACCCGAATCTACTCGGGCTTTAATAGTAGGAATTCCTAACTCTGGAAAAGAACACCATTCTTCACTACCTAGAATAACTTTGTTATCTGACATAAATTAATTTTGTTTAACCTTTTTTATAAGAATCAAATGTAAATATTTGTTTTCAAAAAAAGAGTGTTTGCTGTAAAGAATAAACCCGTTATGTTGTAAGAACGTAACGGGTTTGTAATAAGGTAATTGCGTTTTTAATTATGGATTTGTAGGTTCTCCAGCCTTATGGATTTTTACATTCAACTCTTGTGCACCTTCTTCAATATCCATGAAAATTTCATCTCCGGAAGTGATTTTAGAAGTAATGATTTCTTCAGCTAGAGCATCTTCAACATATTTTTGTATCGCTCTTTTTAATGGTCTTGCGCCAAATTGTCTATCAAAACCTTTCTCTGCAATAAAGGCTTTCGCTTTATCAGAAAGATTCAATTGGTAGCCTAATTCAGCAACACGAGCAAATAATTTTTTTAATTCGATTTCGATAATTAAATCGATATCATGTTTTTCTAAAGCATTAAATACGATTACATCATCAATTCTATTTAAGAATTCAGGAGCAAAAGTTTTTTTCAATGCGTTTTCAATAATACTTTTTGAATTATCATCAGCTTGAGCCACTTTGGCGGCAGTTCCAAAACCTACACCTTGTCCAAAATCTTTTAATTGTCTGGCTCCAACATTCGAAGTCATGATAATTATCGTGTTTTTGAAGTCGATTTTTCGGCCTAAACTGTCTGTCAAATACCCATCATCTAAAACTTGCAATAACATATTGAAAACATCGGGATGCGCTTTTTCTATCTCATCTAATAGGACAACGCAATATGGTTTTCTTCTGACTTTCTCTGTCAATTGACCACCTTCTTCGTATCCAATATATCCCGGAGGTGCTCCAACTAAACGGGAGATTGCAAATTTTTCCATGTATTCACTCATATCAATACGAATCAACGCATCTTCAGAATCGAATAATTCTTTAGCCAATACTTTAGCTAATTGGGTTTTACCAACACCGGTTTGACCTAAAAAAATGAAAGAACCAATTGGTCGATTCGGATCTTTTAATCCGGCACGATTTCTTTGAATAGAACGCGCAATTTTCATTACCGCTTCTTTTTGCCCAATCACCTTACTTTCAATTAGTTCTGGGAGTTTAGCGAGTTTGTTGCTTTCTGTTTGAGCAATTCGATTTACAGGAATTCCGCTCATCATAGAAACGACATCGGCTACATTGTCTTCAGTAACTTCTATTCGGTTATTTTTAGAATCTTCCTCCCATTGTTCTTGAGCGATAGCTAAATCTTTTTCAATGCGTTTTTCATCATCGCGAAGCTTTGCAGCCTCTTCGTATTTTTGTTTTTTTACCACCACATTTTTCAATTCGCGTACGTCTTCAAGTTGACGTTCGAGATCTAAAATTTGTTTTGGAACTTCAATATTGGTAATATGAACTCTAGAACCCGCTTCGTCTAGTGCATCAATCGCTTTGTCTGGCAAGAAACGTTCAGACATGTATCTGTCTGTTAACTTCACACATGCCTCAATGGCTTCTTGTGTGTACGTAACATTATGATGGTCTTCGTATTTGTTTTTAATGTTATTCAAAATCGTTATTGTTTCCTCAACAGATGTTGGTTCAACAATTATTTTTTGAAAACGTCGTTCTAATGCGCCGTCTTTTTCTATGTATTGTCTGTATTCATCTAGTGTAGTAGCGCCAATACATTGAATTTCTCCACGAGCTAATGCTGGTTTAAACATGTTAGAAGCATCCAGTGAACCTGTTGCCCCACCAGCACCCACAATAGTGTGAATTTCATCTATGAAAAGGATAATATCATCATTTTTTTCCAGTTCATTCATCACTGCTTTCATGCGCTCTTCAAACTGTCCACGGTATTTTGTACCGGCAACCAAACTCGCTAAATCTAAGGTAACGACACGTTTATTGAATAAAGTACGCGATACTTTTTTCTGAATAATTCGCAACGCTAAACCTTCGGCAATAGCTGATTTTCCTACTCCAGGTTCTCCTATAAGTAAGGGGTTGTTCTTTTTACGACGGCTCAAAATTTGAGAAACGCGTTCAATTTCTTTCTCACGTCCTACAACAGGATCTAGTTTTCCTTCTTCGGCCATTTCTGTTAAATCTCTTCCAAAATTATCCAAAACAGGAGTTTTAGATTTTTTGTTGGATTTGTTGGCTGGATTGTTGAAGGTTCCTTCTTTTAGACTGTCATCTTGTCCGGAATCATCATTGTATGATTCATTTCGTGGCAAATTTTCTATAAAATCTTCTTCGTTTGGAGTCATGTTTAGATATTGTTCTTTAGCTACATCATAATCAATTTTGAGTTTATTCAATAGCTTGGTTGTTGGATCGTTTTCGTTTCTTAATATACACAATAATAAATGTGCGGTGCTGATTGACGAACTTTGAAACACTTTAGCTTCAAGGAAAGTGGTCTTCAAGGCTCGTTCTGCCTGCCTTGTCAAGTGTAGGTTTTTCTTTTCAACATTTACTTCGAGACTTGGACTAGCAGGACTTAGGATTTCCACTTTTCGGCGTAAATGGTCTAAATCAACATTCAGGTTATTCAATATTTGAATTGCTTTTCCGTTTCCGTCTCTTAAAATGCCTAACATTAAGTGTTCAGTTCCTATGAAGTCATGTCCTAGTCGCAAAGCTTCTTCTTTGCTGTAAGTAATAACGTCTTTTACTCTTGGTGAAAAATTATCATCCATAATATATATTTATATCGTAAATTTAGTGAATTAGTGATAGAAAAACAAAAATCATTCCTATTAGAAGTCGTGTCAGCTAAGAGACAAAAATAATAATAACTTTAAAGTTAAATTTCCCTTAAATTATTAACTAAAAGCGTAGTTTGTTTTGTTAATAAATCATTGAAATAAGTATTGTAAAAATGGCTTAAAAATTTCAAAAAGGCGTATATTGGCACGTTTTGAAACTAATATAATTATTTAATATAACACATTATGTCTGAAGGAGAAAAGTTAATTCCTATTAACATAGAAGATGAAATGAAATCAGCTTACATCGATTATTCGATGTCAGTAATTGTATCAAGAGCGCTTCCGGATGTTAGAGATGGCTTGAAACCAGTACATCGAAGAGTATTATTTGGAATGCATGATTTGGGTGTTAACTCCAGATCAGCCCATAAAAAGTCCGCAAGAATTGTTGGAGAAGTTCTCGGTAAATACCACCCTCATGGTGACATCTCTGTATATGATGCCATGGTTCGTATGGCTCAAGAATGGAGTATGCGTTATTTATTAATTGATGGTCAGGGTAATTTTGGGTCTGTGGATGGAGATAGTCCAGCAGCAATGCGTTATACAGAGGCTAGAATGCGTAAGATTTCAGAAGAAATCTTGGCTGATATTGACAAAGAAACGGTTGATTTTAAATTGAATTTTGACGATACGCTGGAAGAGCCAACGGTTATGCCAACACGTGTTCCTACCTTATTAATAAATGGGGCAACAGGAATTGCAGTAGGTATGGCAACGAATATGCCACCTCATAACTTAACTGAGGTAATCAATGGTACGTTAGCTTTCATGGACAATAATGACATTGAAATTGATGAGCTAATGACTCATATTAAAGCTCCAGATTTTCCTACAGGAGGTGTTATATATGGATATGAAGGTGTTCGTGAAGCTTTCAAAACGGGTAGAGGCAGAGTTGTAATGCGTGCCAAAGTTGGTTTTGAAGAAGTAGATGGTCGCGAGTGTATTATCGTTACTGAAATTCCTTATCAAGTGAATAAGGCAGATATGATTAAACGTACTGCTGATTTAGTGAATGATAAAAAAATTGATGGAATTGCAAATATCCGTGATGAATCGGATAGAAACGGGATGCGAATCGTTTATATTTTAAAACGTGATGCTACGCCAAACGTGGTTTTGAATACGCTTTATAAGTTTACTCAACTGCAATCTTCTTTTAGTGTAAACAACATCGCTATTGTAAAAGGTCGTCCGCAAATGTTGAATCTAAAAGATTTGATTCATTACTTTGTTGAACACCGTCATGATGTGGTGACTCGCAGAACGCAATTTGAACTGAAAAAAGCGGAGGCGAGAGCACATATATTAGAAGGTTTGATTATCGCTTCGGATAATATTGACGAAGTAATTGCTTTGATCAAAGCGTCAAAAAGTACCGAAGAAGCAAGAGAAAAATTAATCGAAAGATTCCAATTATCAGATATTCAATCGCGTGCCATAGTAGAAATGCGTTTGCGTCAATTAACGGGATTGGAACAAGATAAGTTAAGAACGGAATACGATGAAATTATGAAGTTAATAGAGCATTTGAAAGCTTTATTAGCGGATGTGAACTTGAGAATTGCATTGATAAAAGAAGAACTAACGGAAATTCGTGATAAATATGGGGATGAACGTCGTTCTCAAATTGAATATTCAGGAGGGGATGTAAGTATTGAGGATTTAATTGCTGATGAAAATGTAGTAATCACGATTTCTCATGCGGGTTATATTAAACGTACAAATCTGACTGAATACAAAACTCAGAATAGAGGAGGAGTAGGTCAAAAAAGTGCTGGAACAAGAGATCAAGATTTCTTAGAACACATGTTTGTGGCAACAAACCATCAATATATGATGTTCTTTACTCAAAAAGGGAAATGTTTCTGGATGCGTGTTTATGAAATACCTGAAGGAAGTAAAACGGCAAAAGGTAGAGCGATTCAGAATTTAGTGAATATTGAAAGCGACGATAAGGTAAAAGCATTCATCTGTACTCAGGATCTAAAAGATAAAGACTATATCAACAGCCATAACCTTATTATGGTAACTAAAAAAGGTCAGGTTAAGAAAACATCTTTAGAGAAATATTCTAAACCTAGAGTTAATGGTGTTGCCGCAATTACCATTAAAGAAGGAGATGAATTATTGGAAGCAAAATTAACTAATGGTGAAAGCCAAATTATTTTGGCGGTAAAATCTGGAAAATTAGTTCGTTTCGAAGAAACTAAAACCCGTCCGATGGGAAGAACAGCGTCTGGAGTTCGCGGTATTACGCTTAAGGATGATACGGATGAAGTGATTGGCATGGTTACTGTAGATAAGGACGATATTAACGATTCACAAATTTTAGTTGTAACTGAAAACGGATACGGTAAACGTACCAAATTAGTTGATGAAGATGGAGAGGATGTTTACAGAATTACGAATCGTGGAGGAAAGGGTGTAAAAACACTTAATATAACCGAAAAAACTGGAAAACTTATTTCGATAAACGCAGTTACTGACGCTGATGATTTAATGATTATCAATAAATCTGGATTAACAATCAGAATGGCAATTGAAGATTTACGTGTAATGGGACGTGCTACTCAAGGAGTTAAATTGATAAATCTAAAAGGTAAAGATTCAATTGCAGCAGTTACAAAAGTGATGAAAGACGATGTTGCTGAAGTGGTTGTTGATGAAGATGGGAATGTTATCGAAACGGAAGCTATCGAAAGAATCAAGCCAGTCCTAGAAATTCTTGAAGACGAAGGTGTTGAAGAGGACGAAGAGGAGGATGATGTTGAGGAAGATGAAGATGACGAAGCCTCTGAAGGTGATGATGAAGATGACGAAGTATAAATATAAATAGAGAACAATAATTAGTATTAAACAAATTTAGAATATTATGAAAAGTAAATATGTATTACTTGCATCAGTATTATTGATATCAGTAGCTACTTTTGCTCAAAAAGATCAAATTAAAGCCGCTGAAAAAGCGTTTAAAGGTGGTAAATCTCAAGAAGCAGTGACTATTTTGGCGGAAGCAGAATCTTTAATAGGAAATGCTTCGGATGCTGAAAAAGCCCAGTTTTTCTTTGTAAAAGGAAATGCCTTATTAGATTTGGCAAATAAGAAGGTTAGTACAGATACAAATCTTTCTCTTGCTGCAAAAGCCTACCAAGACTTAATTGATGTTGAAAAAGCATCTGGAAAAGGAAAGTATTCAGCACAGGCTGCAGCTTCGGTTACAGATATAAAATTTAAATTGATTAATGCTGCTATTGCAGATTCAAAAATCGACAAGCATTCAGAGAGTGCTAAAAAGTTATATGATGCCTATTTGTTAGATAAGAAAGACACCATAAATTTATATTATGCGGCTTCTACTTATGTAAATGCAAAAGAGTATGATAAGGCTCTTGAGTTATATGACAATTTGAAAAAATTAAATTACTCCGGAAAAGGAACAAGCTATTTTGCAATTAATAAGTTGACTAACGCTGAAGATTTTTTTAATACTGCTAAAGAAAGAGATTTGTCAGTTAAAATTGGAACTCATGAAAAACCAAGAACTGAGATGGTTCCATCAAAAAGAGGTGAGATATATAAAAACATGGCTTTGATTTTAGTTGAAAAAGGTAGAACGGAGGAAGCTAAAAAAGCAATTTCTGAAGCTAGAATGGCTAATCCAGATGATACTTCATTGGTTTTAACAGAAGCTAATCTATACTTAGAAACGAAAGATTTTGAAACTTATAAAAAATTGATTGGAGAGATTTTAGCGAAAAACCCTAATGATGCAGATTTAACTTTTAATTTAGGTGTGATTAGCGGTAATGCAGGAAATAAGGTTGATGCTGAAAAGTATTATTTACGTGCTATGGAAATTAAACCTGATTACATCAATGCTTACATTAATCTTGCAGCTTTGAAGCTTGACGGAGAAAAAGTGATCATTGATGAAATGAATAAATTAGGTACTTCAACAAAAGACATGAAGCGTTATGATGAGTTGAAAGTTAAAAGAGAAAACATATTTAAAAGTGTGATTCCTTTCCTTAAAAAAGGGTATGAATTAGACCCTGCAAACGTAGATGTGGCAAAAACTCTTTTAAATGTTTACAGTGCTCTAGAAATGACTGCAGAGTACAAAGCTTTGAAAGCTAAAATGTAACACTCATTTATTATATAAAAAAACCGGTTTGAAATATTT
>JAGOJA010000087.1 GCA_017995345.1 Flavobacterium sp. | reverse complement strand
TACGTGCGACCGTCCTTTTTTAGGTGGAATATACAATTCGATTTCATCTGAAAACAAAATCAAACCTATTTTATCGTTGTTTTGAGTGGCCGAAAAAGCCATTGTTGCAGCAATCTCTGTAACAATATCTTTTTTGAATTGATTTTTTGAGCCAAAACTTTCTGAACCCGAAATATCAACCATTAACATCATGGTCAATTCGCGTTCTTCCTCAAAAACTTTTACGTGCGCTTCGTTATATCTTGCGGTTACATTCCAGTCAATAGCCCTAATATCATCTCCAAATTGATATTGCCGCACTTCGCTGAACGTCATTCCACGCCCTTTGAAAGATGTATGGTACTCTCCCGAAAAGATATGATCGCTCAATCTTCGGGTTTTTATTTCTATTTTTCGTACTTTTTTTAAAAGCTCTTTTGTATCCATTTATTTGTTGATTGTTGATTAACGATTGTTGATTTCAGATCTAAAATCTAAAATCAGTAATCTAAAATCTAAAATCTTTTTAAGGTACTTCTACTTCGTTTACTATTTTGTTGATGATATCTACTGAAGTAATATTCTCGGCTTCGGCTTCATAGGTGATTCCTATTCTGTGACGCAACACATCATGAACCACGGCGCGAACATCTTCTGGAATTACATAACCGCGGCGTTTGATAAAAGCGTAGCATTTTGCGGCATTCGCCAAATTGATACTTCCACGTGGTGATGCTCCAAAACTGATTAATGGTTTCAAATCAGCCAATTTATATTTCTCTGGGTAACGCGTGGCGAAAATGATATCAAGAATGTATTTTTCAATTTTTTCGTCCATATAAACCTCACGAACTGCTACTTGCGCGCGTAAAATTTGTTCTACTGAAACTACAGGATTTACTTTTTCATAACTTCCTTTTAGGTTCTGGCGAATAATCATGCGTTCGTCTTCCATTTTTGGGTAGTCAATAACCGTTTTCAACATAAAACGATCGACCTGAGCTTCTGGTAATTGGTACGTTCCTTCTTGCTCAATTGGATTTTGAGTTGCCAAAACCAGAAATGGTCTATCTAGTTTAAAGGTTGTATCACCAATAGTCACTTGCTTTTCCTGCATGGCTTCCAACAATGCCGATTGCACTTTAGCAGGCGCACGGTTGATCTCATCGGCAAGGACGAAATTAGCAAAAATAGGTCCTTTTTTTATCGAAAACTCATTTTGCTTTATGTTGTATATCATAGTCCCTACAACATCTGCTGGCAATAAATCCGGAGTAAACTGGATTCGACTAAAAGATCCGTGTACCGCTTGTGAAAGTGTGTTTATCGCTAAGGTTTTTGCTAATCCAGGAACTCCTTCTAATAAAATATGCCCCTGTCCCAAAAGCCCAATTAACAAACGCTCCACCATGTGCTTTTGACCCACAATAACCTTATTCATTTCCATGGTGAGAAGGTCAATAAATGCACTCTCTCTTTCTATTTTTTCATTAATTGCTCTGATGTCTAAAGTCGACGTATTTTCTTCCATTTTATTACTTTTAATAACCTTGAATTTAATGCCTTCGTTTTGAAGGTGCAAATTGAATTTTTTTTTAGAAGGAAGATGTTAAGAAATGGTTAAAACTTCGGTAAATACGCTAATTTTAAGGTTGAATTATGATACAATTTTTATATTTTTAAGAACTTTGAAAAATATACTTTGAAATAGTAGAATTATGAATTTAAATAAAAAATAAAAACCATGAATAAAACAAAATTATCACCTATTGTAGCGGGTGTCATGAATTGGGGAGTTTGGGATAAAAATCTCAGTACCAAAGAAATGGAAAACATGATTAATGTATGCTTAGAAAACAAAATCACCACCTTTGATCATGCTGACACCTATGGTGACTACACCACCGAATCTGATTTTGGTAAAGCCTTTGTTTCGAGTAAAATTGCTAGAGAAAAAATGCAATTAATTTCTAAGTGTGGTGTACAATTAGTAACAGAAAGCCGTAACAACACCATTAGACATTATGATTATTCTAAGGAATACATCATTTGGTCCGCTGAGAATTCATTAAAAAATTTGCAAACAGACTATCTGGATGTTCTTTTATTACACAGACCAAGTCCATTGATGCAAGCAGATGAAATTGCAGAAGCTGTCCTTAAATTAAAATCAGATGGGAAAATTATTGATTTTGGACTTGCGAGTTTTAGCGCTTCGCAAACAGAATTAATTCGTCAAAAAACAGAAATTAGTTACAACCAGGTGCAATTTTCAGCTACCAATTACAAACCTATGGTAGATGGTAGTTTTGATTATATGGAAACTAATAATATTCGTCCGTTGTCAGGGAATCCGTTAGGGTCTGTTTTTAGAGAAGACAATTCGCAAACCCGTCGTTTGAAAAAACTATTGCTAAGCTTAATGGAGAAATACAATTTGGGTTCCGATTCTATTTTACTTTCTTGGATTTTGCAACATCCTGCTAAAGTTATTCCTATTGCCGGAACGGTAAATGTGGCCCGAATTCAATCCCTTATGAAAGCTGTCGAATTAGAGTTAGATAAAGAAGACTGGTTTGCTATTTGGGTAGAAAGTATGGGGAATGATGTGCCTTAGTTTGACAACAATAATAACCATTTGCTGCAGAAATAGCTCAACTTAAACGGCACTAATTCCAATAAATTAATAGGTGAAATTCGTGTTCGCTTCTACCAATTCGTTTTTTGCGTGAGGGGTTGTAGTGGAGCTCTTTTATTATTTGGTCTCGTTTTTTGGAACGAGACCAAATAATAAAAAGCGGGAACAGAAAACCCGACCCGAAGTTTTCACGGAGGGTCACGCCCAAAATAAAACAGTCCTTATGTTAGGATTAAGTAAAACAAACAAAAAACATGAGTAAAACAGCCCTAATAACTGGAGCAACCAGCGGAATTGGTAAAGCAACAGCTCAAATATTAGCTAAAAACAACTATAAAATTATTCTTTGCGGACGCCGTGAAGACCGACTAATTGCTCTTGCAAAAGAACTTTCGGCAGTTACAGAAGTGCATACGTTGTGCTTTGATGTTCGCGATAAAAAGGCAGTTTTTGAACGTATACATGCTATTCCGGAAGCCTTTGCTGCAATTGATATTTTGATTAATAATGCCGGAAATGCGCATGGTTTAGACCCTATTCAAAACGGGGATTTAGACGATTGGGATGCCATGATTGACATCAATGTAAAAGGACTTTTGTATGTTTCGAAAGCTGTAATTCCGAGAATGATCGAACGAAAATCAGGTCATATTATCAACATTGGGTCTATTGCCGGAAAAGAAGTGTATCCAAACGGAAACGTTTATTGTGCCTCCAAACATGCTGTTGATGCCTTGAACCAAGCCATGCGAATGGATTTGAATTCGTATGGAATTCGCGTTGGCGCCATACATCCGGGTGCCGTAGAAACGGAGTTTAGCGAAGTGCGTTTCAAAGGAGATACTGATCGAGCAGCCAATGTTTACAAAGGTTTTGACCCCTTGCGTGCTGAAGATATTGCCGATATTATTCACTTTGTAGTTTCTAGGCCGTATCATGTAAATATTGCCGATTTGATAGTGTTGCCAACAGCACAAGCCGCAGCTACTATTTTGAAAAGAGCTATTTAAAATTGATTTTTAGATAATTTAGAAAGTCTAGGAATCCAACCATCTATGAAGCTTACTAATCACTACTAATGATCAACAAACGCATACTTATCAAAAACCTACTTGCTCATAATGATGAGAGCAGTTTTTATGATAAAAAACGTCAGTTGAATTTGCATACTCGAGAAGGAAAAGCCAAGTTTCTCAAGCATATTTGTGCGTTGTCTAATTCGAATCCTACGAACAATTCCTATATTGTAGTGGGTGTTGAAGATCAAGAGAATACAATCGTGGGTGATGACTTTTTTGACGATAGCCGAATTCAGAATTTAATAAATGCGTATCTGGAAAATCCTCCAAAAATTCAGTACGAAAATGTACCTTTTCCAAATTTGCCAAAAGACAAAGTGATTGGACTGGTAACAATCAAGCCAAAAACCAAAACCTCCCATTTCAAAAAAGGAATCCACACGATTCCTGCCAACAGTATTTTTATTCGCCGAGGCAGCAACACCATGCCAGTTGAAGGCGAAATAGAAAAGAACTATCAGAATACAGAAACCGTAATTGGTATCGAGAATAACTCTAGGAATAGCATCGAATACACACTAGATGGCGTGATTGATTTCATGAATTTTCGCCACAAGGATATGGCGCCAAAGTATAAAGTTTTCAAAGAATTATTTGTGATTTGCTGGGCAGGAATTCCTAAAAAATCCCGAGACAAAACCTATTTATCACGTGTAGATATTGAACTGATAAACGAACAAATTAAGTTGTTTTATTCGGCTCAAGATGTGGTCGAAATCACTTATGACGAAGACACTTTTACTATTATTGAATATGTTTCCTTGGGTTTAAATGACAAAACGAGTTATTATCCTTTAGAAAAACAAACTATCCATTTTCACGACAATGGCTATTACAAAATTGAAAGAGAGATGCTTTTTCAGCCACCAGAATTCAATAAGAAAATGCTGTTTCACATTTATAATTCAAATATTGCTTTGCTGAAAAAACTCCAAAAAGGACTTTCCTTATCTGAGCGGGAACACAAAGATTTAGAGAATTTGCCTTCTACCTTTATGATTTGTTACCTTAACGGTTTTGAAGAAGCCAAACAAAAACTGATTGATACAAAAGCGCTTTTGAAACCTTTCAACCAAGTCTATTTATCGTTTAAAGAGGCGCTACGAATTCTGAGAAAGATGAAATATGATGTGCAGTGATAGTTAGTAGCTATTTTCTTTTTCTACTATTTTAGCCGAAATCGATAATTGCAAGAACAAAAATTAAAAATTAGCGTCAATCGATTTTTAATTTTCATAAGTCCTAAATAAAAGCGATCAATTCTTTTAAAAATTGACAGATCAGTTTAGCCAGCAGCAGCGACAATGTGATGATTGCATCCATTTGAAAATAATTTTAGTTTTGTAAAACTACTCGGAAAAATTAAATAAAACAATCACCAAAAATAGTGATATTTGGTTTTGACAGTAAAACACGGTTCTTTTTAATTTAATTAAAAAAACAAGTTAAAAAGTAGTACTTCACCACTCTTTTACTTATTTTTATAAATTGAAAAAAGCACTTATTTCCAGCTTTTTTTACTCTAATAAAAGAACAAACAGTACATGAGAACACTTGTTATAGGCGATATCCATGGTGGTTTACGAGCGCTGCACCAAATTATGGAAAGAGCCAATGTTACTAAAAAAGACACCCTGATTTTTCTGGGAGATTACGTTGATGGCTGGAGCCAATCCCCTCAGGTACTTGATTTTATCATTGATTTAAAAACCAAACAGAATTGCATTTGCATTCGCGGCAATCATGATGATTTATTACTGGAATGGCTTGATGAAAGCAAAGATAATTTGTTGTGGTACAAACATGGCGGAGAAGCAACCGTCATAGCGTACGAATCCGTCACCTTAGAAACAAAGAAAAAACACATAGAATTCCTGAAATCACTTGAAGATTTTCATTTGGACGAGCAACACCGTCTGTTTGTTCATGCTGGTTTTACCAATATGAATGGCGTTCATTATGAATATTTTCCTGGCCTTTTTTATTGGGACAGAACGTTGTGGGAAACTGCTTTGTCTTTCGATATAAGAATGAAGCCCGATCATCCTTTCTATCCAAAACGTTTTACGCTATATAATGAAATTTTTATTGGCCATACACCCGTTTCGCGTATCGGAAAAACGACTCCTGTTCAAAAGGCAAACGTTTGGAATGTAGATACGGGGGCGGCTTTCAAAGGCCCTTTGACCATCATGGATGTGAACACTAAGGAATTCTGGCAAAGCGAACCCTTGAACCAATTATATTTTGACGAGAAAGGGAGAAATTAGATTTATTGAACTACTTTTGCACCTACTTTAAAAATTTAAGAGTATGAAAAAGATTACTACATTAGTATTGCTATTGACGGCTGGACTGTTACATGCGCAAGCATTCAAAGGAGATGGGGACGTGAAACTTGATATTGGAGCAACGATTCAAAACGGAGGGTCTGGAATTCGTGTTGCTACTGATTTTGGTCTTGGAGAAAACATGTCATTTGGATTTGCTGCTTCTTACTTGCTATCTGTTTCTAAAGATAATCTAGGAAACAAGCCTGATTTTGGAGACAGAATTGATGTTAGAGGACGCTTTAATGCCAACTTAGGAAATGTTTTTGAATTAGATCCAAAAATGGATATTTACCCAGGATTGGATTTAGGGCTAAGAAATTTTGGCGCCCATTTAGGTTTTCGTTATTTCTTTTCTGAAGGTTTTGGCATATTCACCGAAGCTGGAATTCCTATAGCGAGTTACAAAACGAACCCAATAGGTTTTGACAAGTTAAATAACCAATTTACATTTAATATTGGAGCTTCTTTCAATTTATAGAAAAAATTATTTAAAAAATAAAAAGCGTCTTGTAAGTAATACAAGACGCTTTTTATTATAGCAAAACGAGTTTATTTACTAATTGAAATACTCCAATCAGCCCCACTGTATATTTTATATTTCTCAGAGAAATTACCTTGATTGATTGCAACTGCAAAATTCAAGAGACTATTAAAATAGCATACATTACCACCAACTGGAACCTGTCCAAAGGTATTTACCAACTGCAATTTACCATCATACTTTTTCTGAGTTCCTTTAAAAATTTGAACTCTAACGAAATCACCTTCTTTTAAATTTAAATTAGCTGACGTCTTTTTGTCTATGTTTGTCCAAACGTTACCAAATTGAATGTCTAAAATAGGGATTCCACCTTTAACAATTCCTTTTTCAAATATTGGTTTTTGGTATTCAATGTTCACAACTTCATTGGGTAATTTAGGCCCAACTTCTTCAAATGTAATTGATTTAGATGCCAAACGAGCTCCTGTAAAAGCATAAACATCGCGACCATGAAACGTATAGGATTCTTCGGAGTTTTGTCTTCGGTTTTTAACCTCGTCAATCTCCCTAATTTCCTGAATCCCCAATTGTTCAGCGATTAATGTTAGTGTTCCGTTGTCAGGCGTTACAAAATAATGTCCCGATTTTGTAAGCAATACCACTGAATGGCGCGAAGTTCCCACACCAGGATCACAAACCGAAACAAAAACTGTTCCCGTAGGATAATATTGAGCCGTTTGCGACAATCTGTATGCTGCCTCCCAAATATTAAAAGTTGGGATTTCATGCGTTAAATCAAAAATTTTAAGGTCTGTTGAAACGCCTACCGCTACCCCTTTCATTGCAGAAACTGCGCCGTCTTTTTGACCAAAATCAGATTGAAAAACCAATACATTGTTTTGTGAAAAACAGTGAAAAGAGACAAAGAATAAAAAAAATACAATTCGTAATTTCATTTTTTTAAATTTTTAAAGAGCTGCAAAGATATTTTTATTTTTGTTTTTTAGAATAAAAAACCAATAATAAATTAGAATTAAGTCATTAAACAATTTATCGTCCTACTTATTAAATTAAAACAAATTAACAATTTTTAAGTTGAATTCCGTTATTTATCCTAAAACAAAACATTGTCTAAATTTTCAGCACTTACAACAGTACTTTTTCAAAACAAAGCACATCGAACGTCATTTTTGGCAAAAAATTCAAGAATTTTTGTACGCTATTTTTTTTAATATACCTTTGTCCGCAAAATTAGTAGCAGATCAAAAACGACTATACTATATATAAACATCAAGCGTTTGAAACCAACCAACACCAATATGAAAAAATTTCTACAAACTAGTCTCACCGCATTCTTCATTTTTTACAGTGTCCTTTTTTATGGACAAAACCATGAAATAAAGGGAACGGTAACTACTGAAAATGGAACTCCTTTAGAATTTGTTACAATAACAGTAAAAGAAACAAAATCAAATAGCATAACAGATTCATCGGGGAGTTTCACGATAAATACGACTACAAATGCCACAAAATTGATTATTTCTTTATTTGGATATGAAACAATAGAAGTTGACGCTAAAGAAAACGCTATTACAATCCAATTAGCATTAAACAATAATAGTCTAGATGAAATTGTGATTGTAGGAAGTAGAAATCCTAAAAAAAGCAAACTGGAAACGGCGGTTCCTGTAGATGTTGTAAATTTATCTAAAATTAGAAACAGTATTCCACAAACGAGTTTGAATGACATTTTGACGTATCTCACTCCATCATTCAATTCCAGTCGCCAATCATCATCTGACGGAACTGAACACATAGACCCTGCTTCTTTGAGAGGATTAGGACCTGATCAGGTTTTGGTTTTGGTAAACGGAAAAAGAAGGCATACAACGTCATTGGTAAATTATCAAAATACGGTTGGAAACGGTTCTGTTGGAACGGATTTGAGTGCCATTCCTGCCTCATCGATAAAACGAATCGAAGTCTTGCGAGATGGAGCTGCCGCACAATACGGATCAGATGCTATTGCAGGAGTTATCAATCTGATATTGAAAGACAATGTAGGACTAGAAGCTAATGCTACCTATGGACAGACTTCTCGTAATGACGGACAAACAACAAACTTGAATTTAAATTACGGAACTAAAATAGGAAAAAATGGTGGTTTTATAAACCTTACAGGAGAATTTAACAACCGAGAGAAAACCAATCGTTCTCAAAATCATAATCTAGTTATTTTTGATCAATCAGCGTATGATAATTATTTTGCTTATGATTACAGCAATGATAATGCACGCGCTATTGATGACGCCGCTATTGCTGCTGCTGGACTTACACGAGATGATTTTAATTTTCAAATAGGTGACGCAAAAATAAGAAACGTTCAAGGTTTCTTTAATATGTCGGTACCAGTAAACAGCAACATAGAATTTTACGCTTCGGGCGGTATGAGCCATAGAAATGGAACTGGTTTTGGATTCAGACGTTTGCCTAGCGAAACTGGCAACGTAGTTGCTGCTTTATTTCCTTACGGATTTCAACCTGAATTAAATTCTATTGTAAATGATAAATCTTTGATTTCCGGCTTTAAATTCAAATTGGCAGATTGGAAATTAGATTTGAGTAATACTTTTGGTCAAAATAAATTTGATTATGGGGTTTCTAATACCAACAATTTTTCAATGGGAACAAATAGCCCTACTAGTTTTGATGCGGGAACCCACTCTTTTTTACAAAATACGGTTAATGCAGATGCTTCTCGATTGTTTCCAACTATTTTTAATGGGTTGAATCTTGCTTTTGGAGCGGAATATAGATTAGAAAATTATAAAATTAATGCTGGTGAAGAAGGTTCTTACATAGATGGTGGCGCACAATCTTTCCCTGGATTTTCTCCCCTAAATGAAGTGAATAAAAACAGAAATAGTATAGCACTTTATAGCGATATTGAAATAGATTTCTCTGAAAAATTCATGATTGGAGTTGCAGGTCGTTATGAGGATTACTCTGATTTTGGGAACACAATAAACGGTAAATTAGCTGCAAGATATAAAATTACAGACAACTTTTTTGTTCGTGGTGCTACTAGTACAGGCTTTAGAGCACCTTCATTACACCAACAATATTTCAATAATATAGCTGCTGATATTGTAGATGGTAAGCCTTTGAATTCTGGTATTTTTAGAAATGATAGTGATGTAGCTATACAACTTGGCATTCCTAAACTAAAAGATGAAACCTCAAAAAACTACAGCATTGGTATTGTGTATTCTCCTATAAAAAATTTACACTTCACTATTGATGCGTATCAAATTAAAATTGACAACCGCATTATCATTACCGGAAATTTAGGAAATGATGCTTTTGGTGATGCTGTCCCAGAACTTCAAACTTTATTTGCTCCTTATGGCGTGCAAACAGCACGTTTCTTTACAAATGCTATCAACACAAAGACAAATGGAATTGATTTTGTTGCCGATTATGATATGCTTTTAGGAGATGGAAAACTTAACATTTCGTTGTTATACAATTATAATAAAAATAAAGTAGCTGATAAATTAAACAACGTTCCCACTGCGTTTATTGGTCAAGAAGACGTGTATTATGGCCCACAAGAAAGAAGCTTAATTGAAACCAATACGCCAAATCATAAAGGAACTTTAAGTTTTAATTATGGGATAAATAAATTCAATTTTTTACTTAGAGAAACTTATTTTGGTGAAGTTATTCGTGATGGTTTCCCTTTTGGAACGACACAAAAACATAGCGGAAAAGTGGTTAGTGATTTTACCGTTTCGTACAAAGCAACGCCACAAATTACGTTTACTCTAGGAGCAAACAATTTATTTGATGTTTTTCCAGACAAACAAATTTACGAAAACAGTTATTTTGGTGTATTCAAATATGCCCCTGTTCAAATGGGAACTACTGGCGCTTACTACTTTGCGAGAATGAGTTACCGTTTATAGCATCTACTTAACACATAAAAAAAGGCAATTTGAATAGTTCAAATTGCCTTTCTTAGTTATTTTATTTTAGCTACAAATCAAATTTTATTCCTTGTGCCAATGGCAATTGGGTACCGTAATTGATTGTATTGGTTTGTCTTCTCATATACGCTTTCCAAGCATCAGAACCCGATTCGCGTCCGCCACCCGTTTCTTTTTCTCCACCAAAAGCACCTCCGATTTCTGCTCCAGAAGTACCAATATTTACATTGGCAATTCCACAATCTGAACCGGATTGAGAAAGGAATAATTCCATTTCTCTCATGTTATTGGTAAAAATAGAAGAAGAAAGACCTTGTGGAACTCCGTTTTGCATAGCAATTGCTTCTTCAATCGTGCTGTATTTCATTACATATAAAATAGGAGCAAAAGTTTCTGTTTGAACAATGTCTAAATGATTTTCAGCCTCAATGATACATGGTCTTACATAACAACCGCTTTCGTAACCTTCACCTTCCACTAAACCACCTTCAACAATTATTTTTCCACCTTCTTTTTTGGCAGCTTCAATAGCATCTAAATAATCTTTAACCGCGGCTTTATCAATAAGTGGCCCAACGTGATTGTTTTCGTCCAATGGATTTCCTATTTGCAATTGGCCATACGCATTTTTCAAAACGCTAATCGTTTTTTCATAGACACTTTCGTGGATAATCAAACGTCTGGTCGATGTACAACGTTGCCCTGCTGTTCCCACTGCTCCAAAAACGGCTCCTACCAATACCATGTTGATATCCGCGTGCTCCGAAACAATAATTGCATTGTTTCCTCCCAGTTCAAGAATAGTGTTTCCAAAACGTTCTGCAACGGTTTTTGATACGTGACGACCAATTCTGGTTGATCCTGTAAAAGAAACTAAAGATATTCTTTTGTCATTATTGATCAAATCTCCTGATTCATTTCCAGTAACTAAACAACTCACCCCTTCTGGAACGTTATTCCTTTTTAAAACTGTTTTGATAATATTTTGACAAGCAATTCCACATAAAGGTACTTTAGAGCTTGGTTTCCAAATTGCAACATCACCACAAACCCAAGCAATCATTGCGTTCCAACTCCAAACTGCTACTGGAAAATTAAATGCAGAAATAATTCCAACGGTTCCTATTGGGTGGTATTGCTCGTACATTCTGTGTAACGGTCTTTCAGAGTGCATTGTTAATCCATAAAGCTGACGTGATAATCCCACTGCAAAATCACAGATATCAATCATTTCCTGAACTTCTCCGTATCCTTCTTGAAGACTTTTCCCCATTTCATACGAAACTAGCTTTCCTAGAGGTTCTTTAAATTTTCTTAATTCATCACCCATTTGGCGAACGATATCACCTCTTTTAGGAGCTGGAACCATACGCCACTCTAGGAATGCTTCGGAAGCTTTTTGCATCGCTTTTTCATAATCCTCTTTTGAAGATGTTTTTACTTTTCCAATTAAAGCTCCATCTGCTGGTGAATAACTTTCAATGATTTTTCCGTTGGCAAAATTAGATTCACCGGTAGATGTTCCTTCATTTATGGCTTCAATCCCTAATTGCTTAAGGGCTTCTTTGATTCCGAATTGATCTGCTATTGTTATCATTGTAACTTTTTTATTAAAAATTGTTATATTTATATACAAACATACCGATTTAACGTGAAATAATAATCAGTATTATTTAATTTTATTGAAAAACTATCAGCGTCATTAAAATAATTTCTTTTGATTTTTTTCGAAAACTTCTATGTCGTTTAAGTAGT
>JAGOJA010000086.1 GCA_017995345.1 Flavobacterium sp. | reverse complement strand
GCTTCAAATCATCCTTTGAGCAGAATGCTGTATGATTATTTACCCATTCCTGTTTTGCAAAATAAATCTGCAAATAATTCCAATAAATTAAAAGTAGATGCTTTTGAAGAAATTACCGGAAAAGGAATTCAAGCAGCGATATTTGGTTATCAAATTCAAATAGGTTCCGAAGAATTTTGCAAACCGGAATTAGCTATTTCTTCTCCTTCCATAGAGAGAGTTGGGGAAAGAACTTCAGTTCACATAAAGATAAATGATGTTTATTACGGCAAATTTATTTTTAATAATCAATACAGAGAAGGGCTTGAAGAGCTTTTTAAATGTTTAAAAAACAACTATCAAATCAAAGTTTTATCTGGTGACAATGAAGGCGAACGGACTACACTTGAACGACTTTTGCCAAAAGGTACTGAGTTGATTTTCAATCAAAAGCCAGAACAAAAATTGGAATTCATTAAAAATTTGCAAGAAAAAGGCAGAAATGTGATGATGGTAGGCGATGGTTTAAATGATGCTGGAGCTTTGGCACAAAGTAATGTTGGGGTTTCTGTTTCTGAAAATGTGAATGTTTTTTCTCCAGCTTGCGATGCAATCTTGGATGCCAGTGAGTTTCAGAGATTGAATTATTTTTTAAAATTATCCAAGAATTCCATAACAACGATCAAAATGAGTTTTGCATTGTCTTTACTCTATAATGTGGTGGGGCTGTTGTTTGCGATTACAGGGAATTTACTGCCGCTGGTAGCAGCTATAATCATGCCTTTGAGCACGATAACAATTGTGAGTTTTGTAACAGTTATGAGTAGTTTTTACGCAAGAAATAAATAGAATTTAACTAGTGTTTTGGTTTTTTTTTAGATATTTTTAACAAAATTTTAAAATATGATATTTATCATGTTTTAGTCTAAAGCTGAAAAGTATTTTTGTTAACTTAAATTAAAATATGAGTGTCATTTATTTATTAATTTCCATCAGTATAGTAATAGCCATCGGGTTTTTTATTGCTTTTATTCTAGCTGTAAAAACGGGTCAATATGATGATGATTATACGCCTTCGGTCAGAATGCTTTTTGATGATGAGCTCTTGAAGTCAGCTAATAAAGCGGAAAAAATAGATGAAAAGTAACTGGTTTTATTGAATCTAAACTTTTGATTTTAAAACATTTAAAGTAAAATAAAAAACAAATTTAATTATGGAAATGCAGCAGTTTTATTATGACAACAAAATTGTAAAGAAATTTATTCATGCCACTATTCTTTTCGGAGTGGTAGGAATGATAGTTGGGCTCACATTGGCCTTTATGTTTCTTTTCCCAAATATGACCGATGGAATTTCTTGGTTAAGTTACGGTAGATTGAGACCTTTGCATACGAATGCTGTTATTTTTGCTTTTGTGGGTAATGCTTTTTTTGCGGGAATGTATTATTCAATGCAAAGATTACTTAAAGCAAGAATGTATAGTGATTTTTTGAGTAATCTTCATTTTTGGGGATGGCAGTTAATTATTGTTGCTGCAGCCATTACTTTACCTTTAGGTTTTAGTTCCTCAAAAGAATATGCTGAATTAGAATGGCCAATAGATATTGCGATTACTATAATTTGGGTTGTAATGGGTATCAACATGATTGGGACCATGATAAAACGAAGAGAGCGCCATTTATATGTGGCGATTTGGTTTTATTTGGCAACCTTTGTAACTGTAGCCGTTTTACATATTTTCAATAATTTAGAATTACCAGTTTCGGCATTCAAAAGTTATTCTGTTTACGCAGGTGTTCAAGACGCATTAGTACAATGGTGGTATGGTCATAATGCGGTTGCATTTTTCTTGACAACGCCCTTCTTAGGATTGATGTATTATTTTGTTCCAAAAGCTGCAAATCGTCCTGTGTACTCTTATAGATTGTCAATTGTTCACTTCTGGTCTTTAATTTTTATTTACATCTGGGCCGGACCTCACCACTTATTATATTCAGCGTTGCCTAACTGGGCTCAAAATTTAGGTGTTGCCTTTTCAATAATGTTATTGGCGCCGTCTTGGGGTGGTATGATAAACGGTCTCTTAACGCTAAGAGGAGTATGGGATAAAGTACGTGTAGATCCTGTTTTGAAATTCTTTGTAGTTGCGATTACAGGTTACGGAATGGCTACTTTTGAAGGACCAATGTTGTCGCTAAAAAATGTGAATGCTATAGCACATTATACGGACTGGATTATTGCTCACGTTCACGTAGGAGCATTAGCTTGGAATGGATTTATGGCTTTTGGTATGATTTATTGGTTGATTCCTAGGATGGCTAAAACTAATTTGTACTCATTAAAACTTGCTAATTTTCACTTTTGGATTGGTACTTTAGGAATTATATTATATACAATTCCAATGTATGTAGCTGGTTTTTTACAAGCTTCTATGTGGAAACAGTTTAATCCAGACGGAACTTTAACGTACGGTAACTTCCTTGAAACAGTAACTCAAATCATGCCAATGTATTGGATGAGAGCTATAGGAGGAACTCTTTATTTAACAGGAATGTTAGTTTTAGTGTATAACATTGTTCAAACATTAAGAGCAGGTTCTACTATTGAAGATGAATTAGCTGAAGCTCCTGCTTTAGTAAGAATTAGTTCTGGAAGAGTAAAAGGAGAAAAATTTCATCCTTGGTTAGAAAGAAAACCTATTCAATTGACAATATTAGCTACAGTAGCTATTTTAATTGGCGGAATTATCCAAATTGTTCCTACGATTATGGTCAAATCTAATATACCAACAATTGCAAGCGTAAAACCGTACTCTCCATTAGAATTAGAAGGACGTGATTTATACATTCGTGAAGGTTGTGTAGGTTGTCACTCACAGTCGGTTCGTCCTTTTCGTAGTGAAGTAGAACGTTATGGACCACAATCTAAAGCGGGAGAGTTTGTTTACGATCATCCATTCCTTTGGGGATCAAAACGTACTGGTCCGGATTTATTAAGAGTAGGAGGGAAATACAATGATAATTGGCATTTTAACCACTTTTGGAATCCACAAAGTACATCTGCAGGATCAATTATGCCAGGTTATAAATGGTTGTTTGATAATAAACCAATGGATGTTTCTTTAACTCAAAAGAAAATGGAAATTATGGTTACTCTTGGTGTTCCATATACAGAAGCTCAAATTTCAAGTGGTTTAGATGATTTAAGAAAACAAGCTGTTGCAATTGAAGAAAGCTTGAAAAACGATCCTGATTTTGTAAAAAGTTATGAAGATAGCAAGAAGAAAGCCGAAGCTAGAGGAGAGAAATTTATCCCAATGAATGAAAGAGAAATTGTAGCTATGATTGCCTATATGCAAAGACTTGGAACTGATATAAAAGTTAAAAACACTGCTAAAAATTAAAAGACATGTTTGAACAAGTAAAACACAATTTGGAAACCATTGATGGTGTGACGATATATCCCATCTTATCTTTGTTAATTTTCTTTGGTTTTTTTGTAGGACTTGGTTTGTGGGTTTTCTTCTATAAAAAAGAAAAAATCAATGAGTTAAGCCAAATCCCATTAAGAGATAATGAAATAGTATAATTTTTTAAAATTTAGAAAATGAAAAAATTAATTCCAGCATATGTTAGGGTTCCCGTTATTTTCTTTGCCATATTTATGGCGATGGAATACTTTATAGACTCAGGAGACAAGCCCGCTTTTATAAAATTCCCGATGGTTTCTGTATTTTTATTTGTATTTCTTTTCCTTTTGGTGGCGATAGAAATCACGATGAGTGCTGTCGATAATATAATGTATCAGTTGTTAACCGAAGAGGAAAAAATCAAATTAAACGAAAATCCAAATAGGAGTATTACTGATAGTAATTGGTACAAAAAACTAGTGGGATTCCTTGTGAGACCGGAATCATCAGTTGTGAGTGAAGATCAATTATTGCTAGAGCATGATTATGACGGAATCAAAGAGTTAGACAACAATTTGCCACCATGGTGGGTGTATTTATTCTACGCTTCTATTATATTTGGTGTTGTTTATATGGTTCGATATGAAGTATTAGGGGCAGATAATCAGGAGATGGAACTTCAAAAAGAAATTGCCCAAGCCAAAATTGATGTTGCAGAATACATGAAAACTGCACCGGACATGATGGATGAAAAAACGGTAACCTTGTTGACAGATCCTGCCGATTTAGCAGTTGGAAAAGAACTTTACACTACTAATTGTGCTGCTTGTCACAGAGCAGATGGAGGTGGACAGATTGGTCCAAACTTGACTGATGAGGAATGGATTTTGGGTGGAGGTGTCAAAAACATCTTTCACACTTTAGTAAACGGTGGTCGTGATGGAAAAGGAATGATTGCGTGGAAAGGAACTTTGAAGCCGAAAGAAATGCAAAAAGTAGCCAGCTATATTGTATCATTAAAGGGTAGCAATCCTGCAGATGCCAAAGCACCGGAAGGCGAAATTTGGGTTGATGAAGCTGAAGCCAAATAAACAAATAGAAGACCAATTTTACTTTAGTGAAATTGGTCTTTATAATTTAAAAAAAAATGTCAAAATTACCAGACGAAGCTTTTAGAGACACCATCGGAACAATTGATGAAGCAGGAAATAGAAAGTTTGTTTTTCCAAAAAAACCTTCAGGGAAGTTTTATGACTATAGAAAATGGGTTAGCTACTTTTTATTGATTGTTTTTGTTGCAAGTCCTTTCATAAAGATAAATGGCAACCAATTCTTGATGTTCAATATTTTGGAGAGACGATTTAATATTTTCGGATTTCCTTTTTGGCCACAAGATTTTTACATTTTTGTTCTTTTTTTATTGGTAGGGATTGTTTTTGTAATTCTTTTTACGGTTATTTTCGGACGTATTTTTTGTGGATGGATTTGTCCGCAAACCATATTTTTAGAAATGGTTTTTCGCAGATTCGAATACTGGATTGAAGGGGATCGTGGCGCTCAAATTAGATTAGAAAAACAAGAATGGAATGCAGAAAAAATTAGAAAAAAAGTGCTAAAATGGACTGTGTTTTTAATTATTTCATTTTTTATTGCCAATGTTTTTCTAGCCTATCTTATCGGTAGTGACCAGTTGATTTTAATGATTGAGGAAGGTCCCGAAAATCATACTACTACACTAATTTCATTATTGATTTTTACCGGGATATTCTATTTTATTTTCGCATGGTTTAGAGAACAAGTTTGTATAATTGCTTGCCCTTATGGAAGATTACAAGGCGTTTTATTAGATGATAAATCTATAAATGTCGCTTATGATTTTGTTCGAGGCGAAAAAGAACTAGGTAGAGCTAAATTCAATAAGCAAGAAGATAGAGCTGCTACAGGAAAAGGCGATTGTATTGATTGTAAACAATGTGTAAATGTTTGCCCTACGGGTATTGATATTCGGAATGGTACACAAATGGAATGTGTAAACTGCACTGCCTGTATCGATGAATGTGATACAATTATGGATAATGTAGGTTTGCCTCGAGGACTTATACGTTACGCATCCGAAGAAGAAATTGAAAAAAACATAAAGTTCAAGTTTACACCAAGAATGAAGGGTTATTCTGCTGTGTTGTTTATTTTGACAGGTATTTTAATCGGCTTATTGTTTTTACGTACTGATGTAGAAGCTACAATATTGAGATTGCCAGGTCAACTATTTCAACATAAAGGGGAGGATATTAGTAATATTTATACTTTTAAAATTATAAATAAAACCAATAATGATTTTAACAATGTTCATTTTAAATTAGTTGGTGTAAAAGGGACTTTGAATGTAGTGGGAAAACAAGAACTACAAGTGCCAAAGCAGGGAATGAGTGGCGGTACACTTTTTGTTGAAATCAATAAAAACTTATTGGATAGTGACAAGATAAAAATAAAGATAGAAGTGTACGATGGTGACAAAAAAATTGAAACTAGCACTACTAATTTTTTAAGTCCGAGAAGTTTTGATTAACTTCCAATGATTTTAAAATTTAAACATAATAGCATGAAAATTAATTGGGGAGTAGGAATAGTTATCGCTTTTGGTTTGTTTATAACCTTCATTTTATATTTTGTTGTGATGGTACAATCTGATTCCAAATATGATAATGATTTGGTTGTAGAAGAGTATTACAAACACGATGCTAAATTTGGTGATGAAATGGCTCGAATTCAAAATGCTGAAGATTTGGCTCAAAAGCCAACAATCAACGTTGTTTCAAATGGAGTTGAAATAGTATTCCCAAAAATATTTGTTCCAAAAAACATCAAGGGCAAAGTGTCACTTTACAGACCGTCCAACAAAAAATTAGATTTTCAAATTCCCATTTCATTATCTGATGCTACTACTTTGCTCATACCTATAAAAAGTTTGGTACGCGGGCGATGGGACGTTAATATGGAATGGCAATATGACGGAAAATCATATTTATCTAAGGAAACTATATATATCAATTAGTCTTAGAACCAAATTTCAGAAAGACCATCAATTGGCTTTAAGATTTTGACTTTATGACTTTAGACTAAAAAAAATGCTTTATACTGCCTTCATTTTCGGTTTAATAAGTAGTTTTCACTGCATTGGAATGTGCGGTCCTATTGCTGTGATGTTACCCGTAGACAGAACGAATCAGACCAAAAAAGCAATCCAAATTATCACCTATCATTTAGGAAGATTAATGGCTTATGCCACTATTGGTTTTGGTTTCGGATTGCTTGGGAAAGGTTTTTTTATGGCTGGTTTTCAACAAAATTTATCAATATTCATAGGTGTGGCCATGATTATTGTAGTTTTGACTCCAGAGAAAATTTTTGCAAAATACAATTTTTCAAAACCAGTTTTCAAAATAATCTCTAAGATAAAAACCGCTTTAGGAAGCCAGTTTAAAAACAAAAGCTATAAATCCCTATTCACAATTGGTTTACTCAATGGCTTTTTGCCTTGCGGAATGGTTTATGTAGCACTATTTGGAGCAATTGCCATGCAAAGTGCAAGTATGGGAGGATTATATATGATTTTATTCGGATTGGGAACGGTTCCTATGATGAGCAGCATCGTATATATTAATTCATTTCTTACGGTACCCATGCGAAACAGAATCCAGAAAGTGATTCCTTATGTAGCTGTTATTATTGGTTGTTTATTTATTTTAAGAGGATTAGGATTAGGAATTCCTTATATTTCACCATCCAATATGAGCTTGTTTGTTCAATCTGATCCCAATTGTCATTAATTCTTCATCGTACAGTATATAAAAAGCACGCTATTTGGCGTGCTTTTTTATGTTTGGTCTGATTAGGAATTATTTTAGATTGTCATCGAAAACAATTCGGTCTCTGGTGCTTTTCTTTTCAAACGCAGGTCAAATGCCATGCAAATATTACGAACATAAGGTTTCCCTTTTTCTGTAACGGCAATGCTGTTTTCTTTAATTATAAGGAGTCCATCATTTTCCATTTCCTTTAATTGGTTTAAAACTTCTGGGATTTCTTCAAAATAAGCTTCTTGGTTTTTCCAAGAAGTTTCAAATTGGCACATTAAATTCAAAATGTGTTTTCTAATAATTAGATCTTCGTCCGTCAATAAATGACCACGGTAAACGGGTAATTTGTTTTGTTCTAATAGTTGATAATATTCTTCTAAACTTTTTACATTCTGAGCAAAACTATACCAACTGTCGCTGATGGAAGAAACCCCCAATCCAATCATCAATTTTGTTTTTGAAGAACTGTAACCCATAAAATTTCGGTGTAATGCCCCTTTTTCAAAAGCGTCATATAAAGTATCTGTCTTTAGCGCAAAATGATCCATTCCTATTTCATGATACCCATTTTCAAATAGTAATTTTTTACCAGTTTCATAAAGCATTCTCTTTTTATCATCTTTTGGAATGTCTTCGTCGTTAAAACCACGTTGTCCATTTCCTTTAATCCAAGGAACGTGAGCGTAACTGTAAAATGCCAATCGGTCAGGTTGTATTGAATTTGTTTTCTCAATCGTATCAATAACATCTTCTATTTCCTGGAATGGCAGTCCAAAAATAATATCATGTCCTATGGACGTATATCCAATTTCTTTGGCCCATAAAGAGACTTTAGCCACATTATGAAAGGGTTGCAAACGGTGAATTGCTTTTTGTACTTTTTCGGAATAATCTTGAACACCAAAACTCACTCTTTTAAAACCTAAATCGTAAAGCTTTTGCAAATGTTTATGTGAAGTATTGTTTGGGTGACCTTCAAAGCTAAATTCATATTCTTCCGCTTTTTTTGCATGAATAAAAATACCATTTATTAAATGCTCTAAATTTGTTGTCGAAAAAAATGTTGGAGTTCCACCACCTAAATGAATCTCTTTTATAATTGGTTTTTCTCCAAGAAGTTTACAATATAAAGTCCATTCTTTCAAAACAGCTTCTATGTATGGATTTTCAACGCTATGGTTTTTTGTAATCCGCTTGTTACATCCACAAAAAGTACATAAGCTCTCGCAAAAAGGCAAATGAATATATAAACTAATACCTTCTGACGAATTACTTTCTATAAATGATTTCTTTAGTGTTTCGGCCCAAATCTCCTCCGAAAAATCACTTTCATCCCAGTAGGGAACCGTCGGATAACTAGTGTATCTAGGGCCAGGAACATTGTATTTTTGAATTAACGAATTTTTCATAGTGGAGTCATTTAACATTGACAAATGTAAAACGCCAACTCTAATATTAAAATGATAATTATCATATTGAAAAAAACCTTTTACATTGCTATAAATTGATTAAGTGTTGATACAATATAATGATACTAGCCTACTTCCGGCTAATTCATGGTCTTTATATCAAATAATCTGAACCAACTTGGTCATTTTTAAATTTTTAAAAATGCAAAAAATCTTACTTTTTTAGTCTTCTCTGAATAGAAATTCAAGCTTTATTGGCGTACTCTTTTATACGTATGTTTCTTAATTTGCCTCGCAAAAAAGCCCCGAACTATTTAAAGATCGAGGCTTTTGTATTTCAACAAGTACTGCCGTTTACTGTTGGTTTAAATTTCGCAATTGTTTTAGTTTTTCTTTCCAAACATCAAGGCTTTCTTTATGAATAGCGATGTTCTTACGAACTTCTACTACAATAGAATTTTCTTTTTTTGCATTTCGAGTATTGGTAAAAAACTGAATGTTATTCTCCAGTTGGAAAATTTCATTTTGTACTTCATCAATTTTGCGCATTAAGAAAATCTTTTCGTTATCCAGTTTTCGAGTATCATTACTCTCCGATAAATGATCTATTCGATTAGCGAAACGCATCATATCAGTATCTTTTTTGCTCAAACTCAATTTTTCAAAAAGGGCGTCTAGGATTTTATTGAATTTCCCCTCAATATGCCTTCTTGGGAAAGGAACCTTTCCAAAGTTTTTCCAAGTTTCGATATGCAATTTAATAGCGTCTAAATCCGTTTTATGATCTCCAGTCAATTGAAATTCTCTCAACTTTTCTAAATAGGCTTTTTTAGCATCAAAAGCTTCTACCTCTTCACTGTTTTCCTCATTCTTTTGCTCTTTTAGCTTGTCAAAATAATGATTACAGGCATCTTTAAACTCTTTCCAAATTTTATCCGAATATTTTCTTGGAACATGTCCTATCTGTTTCCACTCCTCCTGAATTTTTTTCATGATAGGCGTTGTACTTGCAAAATCGAGACTTTCTTGTAGTTCTTTGGCTTTGGCAACAAGAGCCGTTTTCTTACTCAAATTCTCGTTTTGATCTTTCTTAATGTCTTTGTAAAAAGAATTTTTAAAAGAATTAAAATTTCGAACGGCAGTTTTAAAACTTGCCCAAGTTTCCTCATTCACATCCGAAGGCACTTTTCCAGCTGAGAAGAAAGCAGTTCGCAACGCTTCCACTTTTTCTATCTGTGCGAGCCATTGCGTGTGAGCGTTGACTTTCTCTGTAGCCAAAACTTCAATTTTAGCAATAATTTCTTTTTTCTTTTCTAAGTTTTCAAGTTCCGTTCCTCTTTGATTTTCAAACAAAACTTCACGTTTGTCATGCATTTGCTTGGTCAAATCACTAAACTTGTTCCAAATGGTGTCACGATGTTCTCTAGAAACAGGGCCAATGTCTTCTTTCCAAATTCGATGTAAATCCTGTAGTTCTCTGAACGCTTTGTTAATATCAGCTTCATTCACTAATTCTTCAACACGCGCTACAATTTTTTGTTTTTGCTCTAGATTATGTTTAAAATCTAAATCTCTCGCTTCTCTGTCTAAATGCAGATAATCATAGAAGTTTTCTACATGAAAATGAAAGTTGTTCCAAACATGGTTGTATTTATCTTTTGGAATTGGCCCGGCAGTTTTCCATCGTTCTCTTAACTCATTAAAATGTTTTAAAGTGTCTTTGATGTTTTCCTGAGGGTTAATCAACTCTTTTAGTTCCTCAACAATAGCCAAACGGTTCTCTAAATTCGTTTTTAGATTTGTTTGTAAACTCTTGAAATGAGTATTTTTAGTATCTCTAAAAAGAGAATAGTATTTGTCAAATTGTGTCTTTAAAGGCGAATGGTATTGAAATTCTTCATTTGGATCTTGATTTTCTGCTTGGAATTCCTCTTTTTTCTCCTCAAGAAGATGATTGTATTTCGCCAAAAATGCTTTTTTGATTTCTTCAATATGCTCCTTGAAAGACATTGCTTTTTCATTAGAAACTAAACTTTTCAATTCGTCTACCAATGCTTCAAGAGATAAGGTGTCATAATCCTGCATCGGGATTTCATGACGTTCTTTTAGCGTTTCATCTTCACTTTCGGCTGCATTTGTTTCGGCAATCGCATCTAGCGCAGTTTGGTTTTTAGCCTCTGTAGTAGGTTCATTAGCAATTGAATCTGCTTCATTTACAGCTGCTGTATTGTCTTCCGCAGGAATAGCAGTAAGGCTGTCAGCAATTTTCGTTTCCAAAACTTCTGGTTCTGATTGATTAGATTCAACTGGATTGTGATCTAAATTTCCATCTGCCTTAAGCAGGTTGTCGTTCTTTTCTTCTAACATTTTTTCAATGTGTAAGGTTTCTAATTGTATTGAACTCGAAAGATAGTAAAGCAGTATTAAAATACAAAACAAAACCTTTATTTATAGTCATTTTAGGTTACAAATCAGTTTTTTTTGAAGCAATTTCCTGCTGTTCGCTGTATCTTTTTTGTTCGCCAAAAAGGCGTTCAAAAAAGGATGCCGCTTCCATCAGGGCTAGGATTTTGTAGTGAAATGGTGAATTGTATCCAAAAAAAAAGTCCCACCGAAGCAGGACTAAAGGTTTTCACCTACGGCATATAGCCTTATTGTGATAAGATTAAAGATTAGAAATTTTAATCAATTACAAACCTAAACAAAAAATAATTAGTTTACAATAGCATAAACTGTAAATAGGTCTATTATTTTTTGTAGCTTTCAAAATTCTTACAAAATTTAGATTATAATGGCAAAAATATTAGGATTAGATTTAGGAACGAATTCGATTGGGTGGGCGATTGTTGATAAAGATGGGAATGATTTTTCTCTTGTAGATAAAGGAGTTCGAATATTTTCGGAAGGGGTAAAATCTGAAAAAGGAATTGAAAGTTCACGTGCAGCGGAAAGAACAGCATTTAGAAGTGCCCGAAAATTGAAATACCGAAGAAAGTTGAGAAAGTATGAAACCTTAAAAGTGCTTTCTGAAAATGGAATGTGCCCGTTATCTTTTGAAGAAGTAGAAGAATGGAAAAAATCGGGTTTCAAAAAATATCCATTAAATCCGGAATTCTTAAAATGGTTGCGGACTGATGAAGACCAAAATATTAATCCATATGTTTTTCGAGATAGAGCCAGTAAGCAAAAAATTTCTTTGTTTGAATTAGGTAGAGCTTTTTATCATATTGCACAAAGACGTGGTTTTTTAAGTAATCGATTGGATCAATCAGGCGATGGTGTTTTAGAAAAACATTGTCCCGAAATTATTTCACTAATTGAAGATTGTAATTCTAATACTGAAATTATAGTTGGGTTGAAAGATTATTTTTATGACACAGGAATTCTTGATGAAACCAGTAAAGATGGCTTTGTGAAAGATTTAGATGAGGGTGATAAAGAATTGAAAAAGATATATAATTCACTTAAAATTATATTAAAAAAGAATGAAAATAAGTTTGTTGCAGCTAAAGAAGAAATTATTGTAAGATTAAATAAAAAAGAAGATTTAGGAAAGGTTAAAGGAAAAATCAAAGACATTTCCCAAGCTATGATTGACGGGAATTTCGAAACATTAGGTCAATATTTCTTTAGTTTATACAATAAAAGTAAGATTAGAAATCAATATACTTCGAGAGAAGAACATTA
>JAGOJA010000168.1 GCA_017995345.1 Flavobacterium sp. | reverse complement strand
AAATTGAGTTATTGATGCTTTGAAAGTATAATATTTGTAAAAGTTTTTGTATATTTGATTGAAGCAACTTGCACTCTGAATTTGCAAAATCCCAAGAACGGAAGTAAAATTCCTTATCGGGACTTCGCAAATCCGCCGAACCGTGATGCGAGATTATATTAAGACAGAGCGTTAAATATAATAGATTAATTAAAAAAAGTTAAATATACGCTTACGGAATAAAAATTGTTATATATTTGTCGAACGAAATAAACAAAACAAAACAAAACAAAAATAATATGGGTGGAGATGCTTAAAATAAAAAAAATTAAATAATTTTGTAAAAAACTATTTAATATAAAATGAGTAATAACCTTAAAACAATAACAAGTCTATTTTCAGGGCATTTTGCATTTTTTGCTTCATTAGCCTCAATTTTAGGACTTGTTTTTTTATTTACATCTAATACATACGCCGTATTAATTGCATTGGCATTCTTTTGTTTAATGCTTTTAGCATTTACTTCATATTTAATCTATTTCCTATTTAAAATTTTAAAATTAAATAATGGTAATGCAGACCATGAAAATCGTTCAACATTTATTAAATATGAAACGACCGATGGAAAACAAATTGTTTACGAAACATACAAGTTATTACAATGCAAGAAGCCTATACTTACAGAAATGGATTATAACTTTAAATGGAGTGGAAGTATTATGCCTAAAATTACTTCAGATTTACAAGATGTAATAAATATCGTTGATGAAAAAAATCCGGACATGTATGATAAGGCAATCTTAAAATTCAAAAAACCTCTTCATTACAATCAGAATAGTGTCTTGCATTTTAAAGCAGAACTAGATGATGTTGATGGAAAATCATTACCACATGTCGAAACGAGAGTTACAGATGAAATAGACATTATACACTATCGAATCATATTGAAACACAAAAGCGAAACATATGATAAAAACGCTATTTTGGAACGTTGCAAAATGAATAGCAATATGAGTTCAAATTTTGAAAAAATTAAAGAAATTGCATTTGATAAAAACACAAAAAGTTACGAATATCATTTATTAAATCCTGAAGTGCAATATTATTACAGAATAACTTGGGAAAAATAACCTCGCATAATAACTAGAGTTTCGTTGCGTGCGGAGCACGAACAATGAAACTCCTGTTGAACCCTTCGGCTAGCTCAGGGCAGGCTCGCTTTGGGAGCTCTTTTCAGGAGTTATGGGGTTGTCGTAAAATTTTTAAATGATATTTGAAAGAGAACTGGTGGTTCTCTTTTTTTTGGGTAGTAGTTTTTGGCGGTTTTTTGATGTTTTGAAATGTCTATCCTACATGTTAATAAAAATACCGAACACAGTTTTTTATAATTCATTTATTTTGTTAACTTTGTATGAAACTAGTAATCAAAAACTTAAAATCTATAACACACTTACACTAAAATTTTACGGCAGTAGAGATGCAGATTATATCCATAGATGGAAATCTGCTAAATCCCAAGAACGGAAGTAAACTTCCTTCTCGGGACTTCGCAAATCCGCCGAACCGTTGTACACAATTTCACAAAAAAACGAACACAAAACAAAATTATCAACAAATATGAAACACAGATTTACAATTTTATTTTTCTTTGTATTTACCTCTATTTTTGCAGAAAGTTACAGTGTTGTAAGTGCATTAAATATTAGAAGTTCGGAAAGCAAAACTTCACAAATAGTTGGGAAACTTGAAAAAAACGCAATCATTGAAGGAACCGATTTAGGAAATGGTTGGATAAAACTAGACAATGAGAAAGGTTTCGTAAATAGCGTATACGTTCAAAAAATAGAAAACACTAAACAAGAAAAATCCTTTTGGAAGATTTACAAAGATTCATATTTTATTATTTGCATAATTATAGCCGTAATCTTTTCCGTTCTTTATGCAAGTTTCAACACTAAAAAAGATAAAAGATATAAGGAAGGACACAATAAAAAAGAATGGGAAATCAAAAATACTTTTGGTATGATTATAGGCGCAATTATAAGTTTGCCAATATCTTTGATTGTTACTCTATTCTATACAATGTATAAATATTTTTTCTAATGAAAAAGATTAGAGCAAATTGGAGAGCAATAATTGTTTGCTATAGAACAAACATTATAATGCAAATTTTTACCCCTACAACAGTTTATATTGACGAAATCAAAAGGAGAATTATTTTAAAAAAGAGAGCGAATAATTTATTTGCTGTTAATACAAACACAATTTGGATTAAAGACATTAAACATTTTGAAATTACAAATTTGCTTGGAGGTTGCAATATTCATATAAAAAGTAGAGGGAATAATATTGTTTGCAAAGGTTTTTTAAAAAAAGATGCGGATATTTTAAAACAATTTTTGGACAAATTTAGATAATTGAATTATGGCAGTTTTAAAAGAAGAGCAACTTGAGAAAATTTCGTTGGAATTTGACGATGATTTACTCACATTCCAACATTTTGCCAATTATCCTAACCTTTTACCCTACATTGGAAAAAATTTTTCTAAAAATGAAAAAAGAGTTTTGATTATTGCAGAAAGTCATTACTTTCCTGATGATATTTTCTATAAAAATATAAGTGCTGAAGAATTTTATGACAGAAAAATAAAATTTGACGATATTTATTTTATGTTCACAAGATTTGAACTAACTAGAAAGAAAATACACAGAATTCATAAAAACCTAGGGAAACATATAAATTATTCTGATATTGCTTATTACAATTTCTTTTTAAGACCTGCATCAAATAAATTATCAATAAATATAAAACCAATTGATAAAGAAATTGCAAATAATGCTTTTAAAATTATTGTTGAAAAATTACAACCTAATAAAATTATTTTTGTGTCAAAAAAATCCTACGATAACTTGACAATAGAAAATAAGAATAATTATAAGGAGAAAATTTTTCATTGTGTTCATCCAAATTCAATTTGGTGGAACAAACCAATGAAAAAGCATGGTGGAAAGAACGGTAAAGACATATTTAAATCAATTCTTGAAAAATGAAACTAAAAATTATAATTTTTTTTCTATTCTGTACTATTGTAAATGCTCAAAGTCTTTATAATAAGCATTTGTATGGTTACAAAGGAAAAATAAAACATTTAACTTCTTACCTTTATGAAAATGAAGATTTCACAAAAAAAACAGACTCAACATCTTATAAATCTAAAACAATATCATTGTTTAATGAACAAGGAGAACTAATTGAAACAAAAAGAGATATAAAATCATCAAATCAGTTTTACACCTTTAAAAGTAAATATATTTCAAATAAAGACCAAGTTTTGCAATTAAGATATGATATGGAAAACAAATTAACTGACTCAATATCTTACACTAAAATAAACAACAACTTTTGGAAGATTTATGGAAAAAAAGTAGGTCCGCAAATCATCACATTTGGAGAACAGGTTTTAGATGATTTTGGTAGAGACTTATCTTCAAAGTATACAGACTATGAAAATAAAAAAGTAATTGAAACCTTTTCTTATGAAAATATTTTAGAAAATAACTTAATTGTTAAAACAGTTACCAGGTTTGACAATAAAGAAATAGTAGAATTTTATGAATATTCTAATTTTGATGAAAATAACAATCCAAAAAAAATAGTAATTTTTGGACACGATAAGAAAAAAATTAAAAAAATCATAGTTAGGGAATTCACTTACTATTAAAGAAACTGCGTACAACATAGGCAACTGTTGCACAACTCCCATTTAAAAAAAAATCACAATTCCACATTCTATAACAAAAACAAAATCCTCAAATTGAAATCAATTTGAGGATTTTTTAAACAACGTAATAAAGCTATTTATTTGAAAACACTTACATTTCCTTGCTT
>JAGOJA010000085.1 GCA_017995345.1 Flavobacterium sp. | reverse complement strand
TCAGCCTCACCAATAGCGGTAATGCTAATGATTAATCCTTTTTGGGATGAAGTGGTGTCACCACCTATAACATCAACATTATATTCACGGGCTGCATGCGTAATTCCAGCAAACAATTCGTCTAAAGCTTCCAAAGGAAAACGATTAGAAACCGCTACAGAAACCGTAATTTGAGTCGGCTTAGCATTCATCGCGCATATATCTGAAACATTAACCACTACGGCTTTGTAACCCAGATGTTTTAAGGGCATGTAAGCCAAGTCAAAATGAACTCCTTCTATCAATAAATCGGTAGAAACCAGTACTTTTTTTTCCTTAAAATCAAGAACAGCCGCATCATCGCCAATTCCTTTTAGGGTTGATGGCTGGTTGATTTCGAAGTTTTTTGTCAAATGGTCTATCAATCCAAATTCTCCTAACTGAGCAATACTAGTACGTTGTGGGTTTTTATCTTCAATCATTATCTTTATTTAAAAGGCAAAGGTACAAAGTTGTATTCCTATAACGAGATAAAGTAGAAGAGATTTTAGATTAGCCTGTATTGGCATAATTTTTTTTCGCATCTTTAAGAATAATTAAAAAAGGCAAGTATGAAATCATTTGATATAATTACCCTAACAGTAAATCCAGCTCTAGATAAAAGCGCTCATTTTTCAGGATTAATTCCTGAACAGAAAATAAGATGTGAGGCTCCGCTGTATGATGCAGGCGGCGGCGGAATAAACGTCTCTAAAGCAATATCTCGTTTAGAAGGAACCTCATTGGCAGTAATAGCTTCTGGAGGTCCGTCAGGCGAAATGATAAAAGAAATTCTACACAAAGAGTCAATTGCATTTCACGCTATTGAAACTAAAAATTGGACCAGAGAAAGTTTTGTTGCCGTTGATGATAATACTAATTCGCAATACCGTTTCAATTTTCCAGGAACCTCCATTTCGAATACTGAAAAAAACGAAATCATCTGCGCTGTTGAAGGACTTGAATCGAGATATCTTGTTCTAAGCGGAAGCTTAAGAGAGGGTTTATCGGTCGACTTTTATCAAAAAATGGCTAAAATTGGGAAGCAGTCAAATGCAAGAGTGATTGTAGATACTTCGGGTGAAGCATTAAAAAAAGTGCTGGAGACTGGCGTTTATATGATTAAGCCCAATGTGGGTGAATTGGCCAAACTAATTGGTGTCGAACATCTCGAAATGGAAGAAGTAAGTGATGCCGCCAGAAAAATTATTGCCGTAGGTGGCGCCGAAATTGTGGTTGTTTCCCTTGGTCCGCAAGGCGCAGTTCTAGTAACTGGGGATTCCTATGATTTTGTTCCCGCTCCTAATGTTGCCAAAAAAAGTACGGTAGGTGCCGGTGACAGTATGGTAGGAGGAATGGTTTGGGCACTATCTCAAAACAAAAGCCTAAAAGACGTCATCCGTTGGGGTGTGGCTTGCGGTTCAGCAGCTACCATGAATGAAGGAACTCAGTTATTTAAACTAGCAGATGCAAAACGATTGTTTGCATGGTTGAAGGATAAATAAATTCGAAGTCAGATTATTATTTGAATCATTTTTTTGACTTTCCGTTGGTTTTAACCAACGGAAATGGATAGATAAATTTGAAATCAGATTATTATTTGAATCCGCCTTTGAATTGCCGTTGGTTTTAACCAACAGTAATTCATACGAGCTGTGTGAATGTAATCATAGGTTCTTTATAAACAGATGTAAATGTTTCTAAATTAGAAATGACTATGTATAAAAAAACCTGACAATTTTTAAATCATCAGGTTCTCTCTATATATTCTTTTCTCTTTCTTCTATTCTCTAAAAAGATTAATCATTCAATTTCAACACCGCCATAAACGCTTCTTGCGGAATCTCAACATTTCCTACCAATCGCATACGTTTTTTACCTTTTTTCTGTTTCTCCAATAATTTACGTTTACGAGAAATATCTCCACCATAACATTTGGCGGTAACATCTTTACGTAAGGCTTTTATCGTTTCACGCGAAATTACTTTCACCCCAATTGCGGCCTGAACAGGAATATCAAATTGTTGGCGCGGAATTAATTCTTTCAACTTCTCGCACATCTTTTTTCCAATAGAATAAGCGTTGTCAACGTGCATCAAAGAGGATAAAGCATCTACAATTGTTGCGTTTAATAAAATATCTACTTTAACCAAATTTGAAGTTCGCATTCCAATTGGCGTGTAATCAAATGAAGCATATCCTTTAGAAACAGTTTTCAAACGGTCATAAAAGTCAAATACAATTTCAGCCAACGGCATATCAAAAGTCAACTCTACACGTTCGGTAGTCAAATACGTTTGATTGGTAATCAACCCACGTTTTTCGATACATAAACTCATTACATTCCCTACATAATCGGCTTTTGTAATAATAGTCGCTTTGATAAAAGGTTCTTCAACATGGTCTAAACGAGATGGCTCTGGTAAGTCGGATGGGTTGTTTACAATCAGTACTGTTTCGGGATCTTTTTTGGTAAAAGCATGATACGAAACGTTAGGAACCGTTGTAATTACTGTCATATTAAACTCACGCTCTAAACGCTCTTGAATAATCTCCATGTGTAACATTCCTAGGAATCCACAACGAAAACCAAAACCTAATGCTGCCGAACTTTCCGGTAAAAACACCAACGAAGCATCGTTCAACTGCAGTTTTTCCATCGAGTTTCTTAACTCTTCATAATCTTCGGTGTCAACAGGATAAATTCCAGCAAAAACCATTGGTTTTACGTCTTCAAAACCAGTAATTATATTGGTTGTAGGGTGTTTTGCATCGGTCAACGTATCTCCTACTTTTACTTCCTTAGCTTCTTTTATTCCCGAAATCAAATAGCCAACATCACCCGCAGAAATTACTTGCTTGGGAACTTGGTTCAATTTTAAAGTTCCAATTTCATCTGCAAAATATTCATTGCCAGTAGCCATGAATTTAATCTTTTGCCCTTTCTTAATCTCTCCATTTTTGACGCGGAAAATAACTTCAATTCCACGAAACGGATTGTAATGCGAGTCAAAAATCAATGCTTGTAAGGGCTCATCAATATTTCCTGATGGCGGCGGAATTTTTTCAATTATCGCTGCCAATATATTTTCTATACCAAAACCAGTTTTTCCCGAAGCATGAATAATATCTTCTAGTTTGCAACCTAATAAATCAATAATATCGTCGCTCACCTCTTCAGGATTGGCACTTGGTAAATCCACTTTATTCAAAACCGGAATAATTTCCAAGTCGTTTTCTAAAGCCAAATATAAATTCGAAATCGTTTGTGCTTGTATGCTTTGAGCCGCATCTACAATCAAAAGCGCACCTTCACAAGCGGCAATAGAACGAGAAACTTCATAAGAAAAATCCACGTGACCAGGAGTGTCAATTAAGTTCAGGATATATTCCTCGCCCTTATACGTATATTCCATCTGGATGGCGTGACTTTTTATGGTAATCCCACGCTCACGCTCCAAGTCCATATTGTCTAGCAATTGCGCCTTTTCTTGACGAGCGGTTACGGTTTGTGTAGCACCTAGCAAACGGTCAGCAAGCGTACTTTTACCATGGTCAATATGTGCAATAATGCAAAAATTCCTTATTTTTTTCATTTTATCCATCTGTCAATTTTATATGTCATAATTGAGCGGAGTCGAAATATGGGCGTGACCACAAGGGTCGGGCTATTCGTTACAATCTTTTCCTTTTTAAGAAAAAAGGAAAAGGATTTTCACTACTATCCCTCACGCGCACTCGCAAATCGCGACAATTAATCTGCAAATATACGCTAAAATCAATAGCTTCAAAGTCCTGAATTCGTAAACTAATCGGTTTAATACTAAGTCTTTCTCCTTTCTTCTTTTATCCTTTCATCTAAAAAACGTAATTTTGCACCAAATTAAATGAAGATGATTAAGATTGGCAACATAGAACTACCTGATTTCCCTTTACTTCTCGCACCTATGGAAGACGTGAGCGATCCGCCGTTTCGCAGATTGTGCAAGATGCATGGTGCCGATTTGATGTACTCGGAATTTATTTCCTCCGAAGGATTAATTCGTGATGCCATCAAAAGCCGAATGAAATTAGATATTTTCGATTACGAACGACCAGTTGGAATCCAAATTTTTGGTGGTGATGAAGAAGCCATGGCTTTATCTTCCAAAATTGTTTCTGCCGTAAACCCGGATTTAATAGACATTAATTATGGCTGTCCAGTTAAGAAAGTGGTTTGCAAAGGCGCCGGCGCCGGAGTCTTAAAAGATGTTGATCTGATGATTCGCTTGACAAAAGCCGTTATCGATAGCACCCATTTGCCCGTAACGGTAAAAACCCGTTTGGGATGGGATGATAATTCTATCAATATTGATGAGGTTGCTGAGCGTTTGCAAGATATTGGCGTAGCTGCTTTGAGCATTCACGCTAGAACTCGTGCCCAAATGTACAAAGGCCATGCAGATTGGTCGCACATTGCCCGAATAAAAAATAATCCTAGAATAACAATGCCTATTTTTGGGAACGGTGATATCGATTCTCCTGAAAAAGCATTGCAATATAAAAACGAATACGGCATCGACGGGATTATGATTGGTCGTGCAGCAATTGGATATCCTTGGATTTTTAATGAAATCAAACACTATCTCAAAACAGGGGAACATTTACCAAAGCCAACCGTTATCGATAGAGTCGAAGCAGTGCGAAATCACCTCACTTGGGCAATGGAATGGAAAGGAGAACGATTAGGAATTGTAGAAACAAGGCCCCATTATACCAATTATTTCAAGGGAATTCATTCTTTTAAACCCCACAAACAAAAATTAGTAACGCTAGATCGTCCCGAAGAGTTATTTGCTGCTTTGAATGAAATCGAAGAAACGTATGCAGGTTACGAGCTAGTTTAAAAAAAATAGGTAAACACGAATTCCACTAATTTCCACAAATTGATTCGTGTAAATTAGTGGAATTCGTGTTTTATATATATCATAAATCGTTAATCAATCTGACACCTTATTCTAGCAGTTTCTTACTCACGCGACTGCTGGCAATCAATGAAGCAATAAAGCCAAGCGTAACAATTGTTCCCATAACAATCAATACGTTTTCTATGGTAAAAACAACTGGATAAGCCAGTGTAGGAGTAATCATAATCAGTTGAAAATATTCTTGTAACAACACGATTAGTATTCCTAAAACCAAGCCAATAATTCCACCAAAAAGACTCAATAAAGTACCTTGAAGCAGAAATATTTTGCGCAAATCCTTGATTTCGGTTCCTAGGTTAAAAAGGGTTTTTAAGTTTCCTTTTTTGTCTAAAATCATCATAATCAGTGCGCCAATCAAGTTGAAAAGTGCCACCACAATCACCAAAGTGAAAATTAAATACACCGCAATATTCTCGGTATTCAACATTTTATAGAGCGCTTCATTGAGTTGTGCCCTATTCTTTACGGTGATTTTATTATCGAAAATAGTTTGAAGTTGTGCTGTAATTGTGCGTTCATCAGCACCCTTTTTTACTTTGATTTCAATCCCAGAAACCTGATTGGTTTTGTATTCTAATAATTCTTGGGCTAAACCTAAATCAGCAAACACATATTTAGAATCTAAATCTTCGCTGATTGCGTAAATGCCAACAGGAATAAGATCCGTTTTATTAAAAGCTTGTTCGGGATTTTCAATAGCGCCTTTTCCTGGTTTTGGAACTAAAACTTCCAATTGATTATTGAAATCTAATAACCCCATCGAGAATTTCTGTGCAATTCCATAGCCCACAACTACTTGATAAGTATTTGGTTGCAACCATTGTCCGTTGAAAAGCGTTTTTTCTATCGCATTTACTTTGCTAAAATTCGAATCAACACCTTTTAAGTAGGTTACTTCTTGTTTTCCGTTGAAAGTGAATAAAACCCGCTCTTCAATAATTTTGGTGTACGAAACTACACCGTCAACTTTCTTAATTTGGCTTTCTTGATTTGGAGAAATAAAAAAGGATTTTCCTAAAGTGCTGCTTATTTTTAAATCAGGATCAATATCATTTGTAAACGAAAGACTAAAAACTTTCAACCCGCTAAAAACGGATAAAACCACAAACAAAGCCATTGCGCCCACAATAATTCCCAAGCTCGCAATGCGATTGATAATATTGATAGCATTGTTTTTACTATTACTAAGAATGTAGCGTTTGGCTATGTAAAGAGGAAAATTCAAATTTTATTGAAATCTACGTTTGTCTAGCAGCTCTCTGTTTTCTATAGGATTGTCTCTATTGGCTAGCGCATTGTCAATTTTTTCAATGTAATCTAAAGAGTCGTCAATAAAGAAAACCAAATTTGGAACTTTTCTTAATTGCAAACGAACACGTTGTGATAAATCATGTTTTATGGTTTTAGAATTGGACTTAACCGCCTCTAAAATTTCTTTGGCTTTCTCCTGAGGAAAAACGCTTAAATACACCGTAGCTACAGATAAATCTGTAGTTACAGTAACCTTGGATACCGAAATAATTAAATTAGCTACTCCGTTTTTTCTCACTTCACCTTGCAGAATATCAACCAAATCTTTTTGGATAACTCCACCTATTTTTTTCTGTCTATTTGTTTCCATGCTGCAAAAATACTACTTTTAAGTTTTATCCCGAAGTTTCGGGACAATTTTTAAAAGTAACCTAGTTATAGTTGTGTTTTTAGGAGCTGTTTCCTGCTATCCGTTGCAATCTTTTATAAAGCGGCAAGCCTTTGAAAGGCTTACCGCTTTATAAAAGGATTTTCACTTCTATCAGGGCTAGGGGATTTAGGAATTTAGGTCATAAATTTTAAATCAGAAATATAAAATCGTTAATCAGAAATATAAAATCGTAATGCAAAGACCTTCATTCTCCATATACGACGCATCAGCCGGCTCCGGAAAAACCTATGCGCTTGTCAAAGAATACCTTAAAATCATTCTGGTCGCACCAAAAAATGATGCCTATCGTCACATTCTCGCCATTACGTTTACCAATAAAGCGGTACATGAAATGAAAAGCCGAATCGTAGGTAGTTTGTCTGAATTTGCCAAAGACGAACCAAGTTCAAAAGCGCAGGATTTAATGCAGGATTTGGCCACTGATACAGAATTGTCTATTATCCAAATCAAAACCAAGTCACAGCAAATCATCAAGCATATTATTCATAATTATGCTGCTTTTGATATTTCGACTATTGATAAGTTTACGCACAAAGTAATTCGAGCTTTTGCGCACGATTTGAATTTGCCCATGACTTTTGAAGTTACTTTGGACACCGAAAATTTATTAGTAGAAGCCGTCGATGCCATTATCGCACAAGCCGGAGAAGATGAGACATTAACAAAGTTGTTAATTGATTTCACGATGGAAAAAACCGATGATGATAAATCTTGGGATATTTCTCGTGAAATACTAGAAACCGGCCGTTTGGTTCTTAACGAAAACAACCGAAATGAAATTACTCATTTTCAAGACAAATCCATCGCTGAGTTTGTCGAAATAAAAATGAAACTATCCGAAGCGTGTACAATTTTGGAAAAAGAAAGCATTGTTTTTGCCGAGGAAGCGTTGTCGTTAATTGATAAAAACGGAATTGACACTAAATCTTTTTCGGCAGGACATTTTCCAAAACATTTGTTGAGCATTCAGGAAGGGAAATTCAATCCAAAAAATAAAACCTATCACGAATTTGATGATATAAAAATCAATAAAACGGCAAAAGACCGAGCGATTATTGAAACTATAATCCCGGATTTATTGCAGTTGCTCGATAAAGTGTATAAAACGTTCGAAAAGATAAATTTTTACAAAGCGTTTTTAAAAAACATTACGCCTTTGTCATTGCTAAATACGGTAAGCAACGAATTAGCCAAAATTCAGGAAGAACAGAACGTACTTTCCATCTCGGAGTTCAATGCGATCATCCATAGGGAAATTCAAAACCAACCTGCCCCTTTTATATACGAACGGTTGGGGGAGCGTTACCGCCATTTTTTTATCGATGAATTTCAAGATACTTCCGAAATGCAATGGCAAAACTTGATTCCGCTGATAGATAATGCGCTTTCGGGTCAGGATGATTTTGGAGTAAAAGGAACTTTGATGATTGTAGGCGATCCAAAGCAATCCATTTATCGCTGGCGTGGAGGGAAAGCGGAGCAGTTTATCGAATTGAGCAAGGACCAAAATCCGTTCAATAATCCGGATAAAAGACTCGAACATTTAAATAAAAATTACCGCAGTTATTCTCAAATAATCAAATTCAACAATGATTTTTTCAAATTGTTGTCGAATGAATTCGAACATCCTGATTATAAAGATTTGTATGAAAATCACAGCCATCAAAAAACGAATGACAAAACCGGCGGTTATGTAAATATCTCCTTTATTCCAAAAGTAGAAACTGCGGAGGGCGATGAAGAAGCTTTGGACAAAACCGATTTGTATGTTTTAGCGACTTTAAATACGATTCAGAAATCAGTACAACAAGGTTTTCAATATAAGGATATTGTAATTCTGACTCGAAAGCGAAGCCAAGGAATTGCAATTGCCAATTATTTGACGGAGCAAGGAATTCCACTTTTATCTTCGGAAACCTTAATGATTCAAAATGCGACAGAAGTTCGATTGATTATTCATTTATTAAAATACTTAAAAAACAGTTCTGATTTAGAATCTAAAGCTAATTTTCTTCAATATTTAGCTCAAAACAGTCAGGATAAATTACCAATTCATGATTTTATCGCTCAAGGAATGGCGTTGTTTCAGGAAACTGATTTCGAAAATTGGTTGATGAGTTTCGATGTTTCGCTTTCCTTTCAAAACATTCGAAAAAAATCATTGTATGAAGCAGTTGAAACTATAATAGCTAAGTTTCTTTCCCCGCCCGAAACTTCGGTGCTTTCCAAAGGAGTTGGGAATGCCTATGTTCAATATTTCTTAGATATTGTTCTGGAACGAGATATTCGGAACCAAGCTGGGATTTCGGACTTCTTAAGTTTTTGGGATAAAAATGCGGAGAAATTTAGCATTCCTTCTCCCGAAGGGACCAATGCAGTACGGATTATGACTATTCATAAATCAAAAGGATTAGAATTTCCGGTTGTGATTTTTCCTTTTGCCGAAGAAGATTACAATCGAAAACCAAAGGATAAATTGTGGCTCAATGCTGAGGAGCAGGATTTTGGCTTGCCAAAAGTTTTAATAGACAACAGCAGCGCAGTAGAAGGATTTGGAGAGGAAGCTGCAGAGGTTTACAATCAAAAGAAACAAGAAGAGTTGCTGGACAATATTAATGTATTGTATGTGGCTTTGACTAGAGCAGAGGAGCAATTGTATATGATTTCGAATATGAATTTATCCAGTAAAGGCGAGGTTCCAAAGAATAATATGTGTAGCTTTTTTATTAATTATTTGGAAAATAACGGCGGATTTGATAAAAATAAATTGGAATATGAATTTGGAAACGCAACAAAATTATCTGTAGCCAAACAACATGTCGATACCTCGAAAACAATTCCGTTAGTTTCAGAAATTTTAAATCCAAAAAATATTAAAATTGCGCAACGAGAAGCTTTGATGTGGGGAACGCATCAGCAGGAAGCAATTGAATACGGAAATGTTATTCATGAAATTTTATCTTTTGTGAAAACAAAAAACGATGTTGATTTGGCAATTACTAAGTCTATTGAAAACGGACTGATAACATATGCTCAAAAAGAAACAGTTTTCAATACGATTAACGAGATTGTCAATCACAGCGAATTAGAAATTTGTTTTGCCGATGGGAATGAAGTGTTGAATGAGCAAGCAATTATTCAAAAAGAAGGCAAAACGATTAAGCCAGACAGGATGGTTTTAACAAAAAACAAGGAAGTGTTGTTGCTGGATTATAAAACGGGAATCCATAATGTAAAATACCAACAGCAATTAGAAAATTATCAAACAGCAATTGAATCTATGGGGTACAAAGTTGTTAAAAAAGCACTTATTTACATCGGAAAAGGAATTGATGTAATAGATTTGTAGCCTAAAAAATGAATTATTCGTAATATTGAACTTTAAAAAACATAAAAAATGTACGGAAAAATAAAAGAGCATCTTCAAGGGGAGCTACAAACGATTGAAGACAATGGAATTTTCAAAAAAGAAAGAATTATTACGTCACCACAAGGAGCTGAAATTACTATTGCTTCAGGAGAGACGGTTCTGAATTTTTGCGCTAATAATTATCTTGGATTATCATCCCACCCAGAAGTGATTCAGGCTGCAAAAGATACTTTGGACACACACGGTTTCGGAATGTCATCGGTTCGTTTTATATGTGGAACGCAAGATATTCATAAAACATTGGAGAAAAAGATTTCTGAATTTTATGGTACCGAAGACACGATTCTATATGCAGCGGCTTTTGATGCTAACGGAGGGGTTTTTGAACCATTATTAGGAGAAAAAGACGCTATAATTTCGGATAGTTTGAATCATGCCTCTATTATTGATGGTGTTCGTTTGTGTAAAGCAGCTCGCTACCGCTATGAAAACAGTAATATGGAGGATTTAGAGCAACAATTAATCAAAGCTACAGCAGCTGGGAGTCGATTCAAATTAATTGTTACGGATGGAGTTTTCTCTATGGATGGAGTTGTAGCCCCTTTGGATAAAATTTGTGATTTAGCTGATAAGTATGACGCAATGGTTATGGTAGATGAATGTCATGCTGCCGGGTTTATTGGTGCAACCGGAAAAGGAACGCTTGAAGCAAAAGGTGTAATGGGGCGAGTAGACGTAATTACAGGAACTTTAGGAAAAGCACTTGGAGGTGCAATGGGGGGCTATACGACTGCCAAAAAAGAAATTATCGAAATATTGCGTCAACGTTCTAGACCGTATTTATTTTCTAATTCTTTAGCGCCTACAATTGTTGGAGCATCTATAAAAGTTTTTGAATTATTAGAAAAAGACACTTCATTGCGTGATAAACTAGAGTGGAATACCAATTATTTCAAAACAGGAATGAAAAAAGCAGGTTTTGATATTATCGAAGGAGACTCTGCTATCGTTCCCGTAATGCTTTATGACGCAAAACTGTCACAAATAATGGCCGATGAGTTGTTGAAAAAAGGAATTTATGTTATTGGATTCTTTTTCCCGGTAGTCCCTAAAGACAAAGCAAGAATTAGAGTGCAATTATCAGCGGCGCATACAAAAGCACATCTAGATAAGGCAATAAATGCATTTATTGAGGTGGGTAAAGTGTTAAAAGTTGTGTAATTCCCATGTTTTTATGATTTTGTAGGTTTATTTTAACATTTCATTTTGTATTTAAAAAATTACTCATTACTTTTGTCTATAATTAACTAATATTGTAATTAAAATAAATTAAGTATGAAACATCTTAACAAACTTTTTGTTGCTGTAATGATGGTGATGGGATTAAGTTCTCACGCACAAGACAGTAACAATCCTTGGGCTATCTCTTTTGGAGCTAATGCCGTAGACACTAAGACTAGCGCTGGAGGGGGAAATAATTGGCTTGATCGTCATTTCTCTCAACCATTTGCAGTTAAAGACAATTGGAATATCCTTCCTTCCGTATCATACCTTAGTGTATCGAAATACGTAGGAGATAATTTCTCTTTTGGTCTTGCTGGATCTGTGAACAAAATTGAAAAATATGTACGATTTGCTCCAACAGCTCCGGGTCACGATTCTCGTGGTTATGTAGTGTCAAATCCAGGTGATTTGATGTATTATGGTATTGATGCAACTATCAAATATAGTTTCATGAATTTAATTAATTCTAAAGTAATTGATCCGTCTTTATCTGTTGGTGGAGGATATACTTTCTTCGGAGATAGTAGTTACGGAACTCTTAATCCAGGTGCTGGTTTAACTTTTTGGTTTACTGAAAATGTTGGTTTAGAACTTGCTACAAAATATAAGAAATCTTTTGGAGATAGAGACTTATCTGCTACAACTCCTGATGCTCCTTCTCATTTTCAACATACTGCTGGTATCATCTTCAAATTTGGTGGTAAAGATACAGATGGAGATGGAATATATGACAAAGATGATGCTTGTCCAGAAGTTGCTGGTTTGAAAGAATTTAACGGATGTCCTGACACTGATGGAGATGGTATTCAAGATAGTGAAGATGCTTGTCCAACTGAATTTGGTTTAGCTTCTTTACAAGGTTGTCCAGATAGAGACGGAGATGGAATTGCTGACAAAGATGACGCTTGTCCAGACGAAGCTGGATTAGCTGCATTGAAAGGTTGTCCAGATGCTGATGGAGATGGTGTTGCAGATAAAGATGACAAATGTCCTACTGTTGCAGGTCCTAAAGCAAATGCAGGTTGTCCTTGGCCAGATACTGACGGAGACTCTGTTCTTGACAAAGATGACAAATGTCCTACTGTTAAAGGAACTGTTGCTAACGAAGGTTGTCCTGAAGTAAGTGATGAAGTTGTTAAAAAATTGAATGACTATG
>JAGOJA010000167.1 GCA_017995345.1 Flavobacterium sp. | reverse complement strand
AGTTTTCCTGTCGAAGCGCATGGTTTCAAAGAAACCTATTCTTGGGTGGACGAATACAGCCGAATTCTAGATTTATTCAACGATACTTTACTTGATAAATAATTTTAGAGACGAAAATAAAATATACGAGTTCCGTTCTTTTCTTTGCGTAACTCTATGAAATAGTTTTAAATTTGCAAGAACAAAAATAACACACAACTATCATAATGAGCAATACAATCACAACTACTGATTTTAATTTTCCTAACCAGAAATCTGTTTACCGCGGTAAAGTAAGGGAAGTGTATAATATTAATGATGAACTTTTGGTTATGGTAGCTACGGATAGGCTTTCGGCTTTTGATGTAGTTTTACCAAAAGGAATTCCATATAAAGGTCAAATTCTAAACCAGATTGCAACTAAATTCATGGAATTGACGGAGGATATTGTTCCTAACTGGTTAATTGCAACACCTGATCCTAATGTAGCTGTTGGTCATTTATGTGAGCCTTTCAAAGTAGAAATGGTGATTCGTGGCTATCTTTCTGGTCATGCTGCTCGTGAATATTCTCTTGGCAAAAGAGAAATTTGCGGAGTTTCAATGCCAGACTATTTGAAAGAAAATGATAAATTCCCAGAACCTATTATTACGCCGACCACAAAAGCGGATAACGGAGAACATGATGCTGATATTTCTCGTGAGGATATTTTATCGAAAGGAATCGTTTCAGAAGAAGATTATGTTGTTTTAGAAAAATTCACAAGAGATTTGTTTCAAAGAGGAACTGAAATTGCTGCTAGTCGTGGGTTGATTTTGGTTGATACCAAATATGAATTTGGTAAAACGAAAGATGGTGTAATTGTTTTGATTGACGAAATTCACACACCGGATTCTTCTCGTTATTTTTACGCGGAAGGTTACCAAGAAAGACAAAACAAAGGTGAAGAACAAAAACAATTATCGAAAGAGTTTGTTCGTCGTTGGTTAATCGAAAATGGTTTTCAAGGTCTGGAAGGGCAACAAATTCCAAATATGACTGACGAATATATTGAAACAGTTTCTGAAAGATATATTGAATTATACGAAAATATCTTAGGAGAGAAATTTGTAAAAGCAGACATCACCAATATAGATGAAAGAATAGAGAAAAATGTTTTGGAATATCTAGCGAACAGATAGAACAATTTCTATAAACGTAAATAAAAAACCGCAATTCATAATTTTGAATTGCGGTTTTTTATTTTTTAAATGCTGATTCATAACAAGTAATCCATTCTTGCACAGACATTTTCTGGACGAGTTCAGCAATTAAGTCAAACGGAATTTGGTTCATCTTCTTAAATCGGATGCAACTTTTTCCCATGTCTAGTTTTTGCTGACTGTGTTTTGGGTATTCGGTGACAAACCAATTCAGTAATTCCGGTTTAGCATAAATTCCCATGTGGTAAAGTGCAATGAAGTTTTTTTGCGAAGCTATAGCCATAAATGGTAAAGGGAGTTTTGGTTCACAATGATAGCCGTTTGGATAAATGGAATGTGGCACCACATAGCCAATCATGCCGTATGACATTAGTTCAACAAATCCATTTGGAATGTTTTCTAGAATAGTTTCTCGAAGTTTTGTAAAAGATTCTTTCCTCTCTTCGGGGATTTCTTCTAAATAAGCTTCGATAGTTGTGGCAGTTGATTGCATTTTTTATGAATTGTTTGAGTAAAGTTAACAAAAAAACCGCAATTCATAATTTGAACTGCGGTTTTTAGCCACGATAAAAGTGGAAATCCTTTCTAGTCCTGAACTTGTTTCAGGATCCTGAAACAAGTTCAGGACTAGAAAGATTATAACGGATAGCGGGATTAGCTCCTAAAAACTATTTGAAATAAGAAAATGTTTCTTCGTTCTCTAATTTCAATAAGGTTTCATAAATTAATTTAATCACGTTTTCAACGTCATCACGATGTACCATTTCAACCGTGGTATGCATATAGCGCAACGGCAAGGATATCAAAGCCGAAGCTACGCCACCATTACTGTATGCAAAAGCATCGGTATCTGTACCGGTAACGCGAGAAGAAGCAAGTCTTTGGAACGGGATTTCTTTTGCCATAGCAGTTTCTAAAATCAATTCTCTCAAATTATTCTGAACTGCAGGTGCATAAGTAACTACAGGACCTTTACCAATTTTTGTATCTCCTTCAATTTTCTTTTCGATCATTGGAGTAGTAGAGTCATGACAAACATCAGTAACAATTGCTACGTTTGGTTTGATTGTTTTGGTAATCATTTCTGCACCACGAAGACCTACTTCTTCTTGAACAGAATTGGTAATATACAATCCAAAAGGAAGTTTTATTTTGTTTTCGTGTAGCAAACGTGCGACTTCGGCAATCATAAATCCACCCATACGGTTGTCAATCGCGCGACAAACAAATTTGTTGTCGTTCAAAATCATGAATTCATCAGGATAGGTAATCACGCAACCTACATGAACACCCATTTTATCTACTTGCTCCTTAGTTTCACAACCTATATCAATAAATAGATTATCAACTTTTGCCACTTCTTCTTTTCCTCTATTGCGGGTATGAATAGCCGGCCAGCCAAAAACACCTTTTACAATTCCGTTTTTCGTATGGATGTTCACGCGTTTTGAAGGTGCAATTTGGTGGTCTGAACCCCCATTTCTAATCACGTAAATTAATCCATCGTCTGTGATATAATTTACGTACCATGAAATTTCGTCAGCATGACCCTCAATCACTACCTTATAAGGAGCATCTGGATTTATAACGCCCACTGCAGTCCCGTATGTATCCGTAATGAATGTATCAACATAGGGTTTCAAATAGTCCATCCATAATTTCTGACCACCACTTTCATATCCTGTGGGTGATGCATTATTTAGATAGTTTTCTAAAAACTCAAGTGACGACTTGTTTAATATTGATTTAGTGCTCATAAAAATAATTTTTTTGCTAAATTAGAAATTTGGCATTACAGTTGCGTATATAATGTATAATTTTGGCAATAAAATTTCCCTATATGAAGCTTAAAACATTTTTGTTGTTTATTCTTTTTACTACTCTTTCTGTTTCTGCACAGGTAATACCTCAGGACACCACAAAAATGGGGTATGAGTTAGAAGATGACGAATCTATTCTTAATGATACTATTCAATTACCGGAAGTGTTAATATATAAGGGTAAAATGGATCCTGAAGCAAAAAAGCAATTTTTACTGCTTCAAAGTCGTGTTTATAAAACCTATCCTTATGCAAAACTAGCTTCAGAGCGATTGACGATTCTTAATAGAGGAATGGCAAACCTTAAAACGAATAAGGAGAAAAAAAGATACTTTAATATAGTAGAAAGTTATTTGAGTAACGAGTTCGAAGATAAACTCAAAAAACTTTCTCGGAAACAAGGTCAAATATTGGTAAAGTTAATACATCGTCAAACGGGTACGACGACCTATGAGTTGGTAAAAAACCTTAAAAGTGGTTGGAAAGCATTTTGGTCTAATACGGCTGCAAGTATGTTTGACATCAATTTAAAAACAAAGTATGCTCCTTTCGATGTCAATGAAGATTATTTGATTGAAACGATATTGGTTCGAGCATTTGATTCGGGAAGATTACAAAATCAGAATCCGGCAAAGCCAGTCGATTACGACAATCTAACTAATATCTGGGAATCCAGAGCTGAAAAACTAAAAAATTAAGCATTCTTTTGGCGTTCCTCCTTATATAAAGAGAGGCAATTATCTAAGCTGGGTAGCTGCCTCTCTTTATATAAGGAGTCGGGCTATGCGCTACAAGTCCTCGCAAAACTCCATTTCATTGCGTTTTGCTGTGGGCTTTTCACTACTATCCCTAACGCGAAGTCTGGTAAACGCGTAATTTTTGCTATTTCGAGTAGTTTAG
>JAGOJA010000166.1 GCA_017995345.1 Flavobacterium sp. | reverse complement strand
TCAATATCTTTTCCGCGGCTTCTTCGCACTTTTACTACAATTCCGCTTGCCTCCAGCGCTTTTATGTAGGCATTAATAGACTCTTCGGAAGCTTGTTGAAATTCTCCATCATCAATTGGATTGTATTCAATCAAATTGACTTTACAAGGAACATATTTACAGAATTTCACCAAAGCGTCTATAGATTCTTTATTGTCATTAATATCTTTCCAAACGACATATTCGTAGGAGATTTTACTCTTCGTTTTTCGGTACCAGTATTCTAATGATTGCCGTAAATCTGCCAAGGGAAAATTAGCGCTAAATGGCATAATTCGAGAACGAATTTCATCGATAGCAGAATGTAAGGAAACCGCTAATTTGAATTTAACGTCATCATCAGCAAGTTTTTTTATCATTTTAGGAACTCCCGAAGTCGAAACCATAATCCGTTTAGCTGACATCCCCAATCCTTCCGGAGATGTAATCATTTCTATTGCTTTCAACACATTGTTATAATTCATAAGTGGCTCTCCCATTCCCATGAAAACAATATTTGATAACGGATGATTGTAATACAAACGACTTTCTTTATCAATGGCAAGTACCTGATCGTAAATTTCAGCCGGTTCAAGATTTCGCATTCTTTTTAATCGCGCTGTAGCGCAAAAGTTGCAATCTAAACTACAACCTACTTGACTAGAAACACAAGCTGTAGTTCTGGTGTTTGTAGGTATCAAAACGGATTCTACTACCAAACCATCATGCAAACGAACCGCGTTTTTTACCGTTCCGTCTTCACTGCGCTGCATCGTATCTACTTTGATGTGGTTGATCACAAAATGCGTTTCCAGCATTGTGCGTGTTTCCTTAGAAACATTAGTCATGTCCTCAAAACTATGTGCGCCTTTGCTCCACAACCATTCATAGACTTGATTTCCGCGAAAAGCTTTGTCGTTATTAGCAATGAAAAAATCACGCAGTTGTTCTTTTGATAAGGATCGTATGTCTTTTTTTTCGATTTCCATGGTGCAAATTTAATGACAATTTGTTGATTTGTTGATTTGATAATTTAATAACTTTGTCCAGCACAGAAAAAAATTCCAAAAATGCATTTCATTTCCCAACATTTAGAAGATTATATCGAGCAACATTCTGAAAAAGAGCCGGCTTTACTCGCCGCTTTAAACAAAGAAACCTACCAGAAAATCCTATTGCCAAGAATGTTGAGTGGGCATTTTCAAGGTCGGGTTTTAAGTATGCTGTCTAAATTGATTCGGCCGCTGAACATCCTAGAAATTGGCACTTACACTGGCTACTCGGCGTTGTGTTTGTGTGAAGGCATGCAAGAAAACGGACAATTGCATACGATTGACATCAAAGAAGAACTGATTGATTTTCAAAGAAAACATTTTGACAAATCGCCATGGGGAAATCAAATTGTACAACATTTAGGCGAAGCAGTTGCTATTATCCCAACGATTGAACTAAAATTTGATTTGGTTTTCATTGATGCTGACAAAGAGAATTACCTCAACTATTTTGAATTGATTCTACCCAAAATGAATAAAGGAGGTGTTATTTTATCAGACAACGTGTTATGGAGCGGGAAAGTTATGGAACCGTTACACCCGAATGATGTACCCACAAAAGTATTGATTGAATACAATCAGTTATTAGCAACTGATTCTAGAGTAGAAACAGTTTTGTTACCTATTCGTGATGGATTGACAGTAAGTCGCGTTCTTTAGTTAAAAGTTTCATTGAAAACAAATCCCTAGCCCTGATAGAAGCGGCATCCTTTTTAAGGATTTTAGGCTAGAATCCTTAAAAGGATTCTAGCCTAAAATCCTTAAAAAGATACAGCGTAGAGCAGGAAACAGCTCCTAAAGAATTCTAAAATTAGTGTTGTGAAAAATAGTTTCGTTGTGCGATTTTATATACTTTGAACATTAAAAATGCAAAAGTAAAACCAAATAAATAACCAGTAAGAATGTCTCCAGGATAATGCAATCCTAGGTAAATCCTGCTGTAAGCAAAAATTAAAGGCCATACGAATATCAATCCGAAAAATTTAATTTTGTCCCTTAAAACAAAATACAAAAATGCGGCTACAGCCATTGAATTTGATGCGTGACCAGAGAAAAAACTAAACGAATTTCTAACTTGCACCACTCGAATAACAGTGTTTATTTCTGGATTATTGCAGGGGCGTAATCGTTGAAAACCGTTTTTGAACAAGTTGGTTGTTTGATCCGTAATGGCGACTATCACTGTTATAAACAACAACAAATACAAGGTTTGTTTGACTCCCAATTTTTTATAAATAACATATAAAAGAAGTAAAAAAAGAGGAACCCAGTTGCTTTGTCTGGTAATAAACAGCCAAAGTCCATCATAAGCAGGCGATCCCAACCCATTCAAATAGACCAATAATTCCGTGTCTAGCGTGAGTATTTTTTCTAGCATTACATCTGACGTTTTATAGGCCCAGAAACATCTTCAAGTGTTTCTTTAACCTTGCTTATTTCTGTTGTGGTATCGCCTAATAAACCGTCTTTAGCTTTGTTAATTTCTGATGTTATATCTTCAGTTATATTCGTTAGTTGAGATGTATCACCCAGTAGATTGTCTTTTGCTTTACTGATTTCAGATGTAATATTTTCTTTTAAATCAAGTAATGATTTAGTATCAAACCCATTGGATTCTGCACCTTTTTGGATTTCACTTTTTATATCATTCGTTGCATTTTTTAATTGCGCCATGGCTTTACCCATTGTACGAGCTATTTCTGGAACTTTATCAGACCCAAAAAGCATCAATACTATAAACATGATAAAAATTAATTCGCCTCCACCTATGCCAAACATATATTTTGTTTTTTATTGCCACAAAGATACCAAATTTTGAATCTTTTGACTTTTAATTATTTCATAAAAAAAAGACTCTTTTCAGAGCCTTTTTAAAATTTTGTATTTATTTAATCAAATTTAGACTTCACCTCTTCTTTTGGCCAGGTATTATTTGTTACATCAATATCAGCTGTTTCTAATTTTGGATCAATCTGAATTTTTTTGATTGCTTTTTCAGTTGCATACACTTTCTTAGCGGTATCGTTATTTTTTCTCCAAATTTGAGCTGGATATTTGAATGTTTCTGTTGTATTATCTTCGTATGTCAACTCAACAATAATAGGCATTAACATCCCTCCAGGCTTGTTGAACTCTACTTCGTAGAAATACTTAGGCGATTTTAATTTTGATTTTTCATCCGCTGTAAAGTTTTTATTTACATATTCAGACAATAAATTCACATCTGCAATTGCTAATGCTTTCTTGTTTTTAGCGGATAATTCTTCGCTAGTTCCAGGAACTAAATACACAAAAGGTCCTTTTTCCTGACCAAAACGTCCTCTTTTAACTACAGCATCTTTTAACTCTTTGGTCGCAACCTCAGATACATAATATTGTTTCACTTCTTTCACTCCGATATCTACAAAATCAGTGGAGTAAAACCATCCTCTGAAAAACCAGTCTAAATCAACTGCAGAAGCATCTTCCATAGTTCTAAAGAAGTCTTCAGGTGTAGGGTGTTTGAATTTCCATCTGTTAGCATATACTTTGAAAGCATGGTCAAATAACTCTCTTCCCATGATTGTTTCTCTAAGAATATTCAACCCTGTTGCCGGCTTTCCGTAAGCATTGGCACCAAACTGCGCTATCGTTTCAGAATTAGACATTATAGGTTCCAAGAATTTTTGATCACCACTCATATAAGGAACAATCTTGCTTGCTGGTCCACGACTAGAAGGAAAATTAGTTCCCATTTCTTGTTCAGCCATGTATTGCATGAATGTATTCAAACCTTCATCCATCCAAGACCATTGACGCTCATCTGAATTTACAATCATAGGAAAGAAATTGTGTCC
>JAGOJA010000020.1 GCA_017995345.1 Flavobacterium sp. | reverse complement strand
ATACCGTAAATGAAATTTTTAAGCAAAATAAAACTCCTTATTTACATGTGATTGAAGACAATAAAGGTGCAATACAATTGTACGAGAAATTAGGTTTTTCAACCAGACGAAAAATTAGTTTTTGGAATATCACTAAATAAATTTAGGTTGAGAATTAACAACAATTTTGTAAATCCTAAAAACATACTAACTTAGCATTTTAGCAATTCGATATAAAAATGAAAATAATAGCCGTTATACCCGCACGTTACGCATCAACACGATTTCCCGCTAAATTAATGCAAGATTTAGGAGGTAAAACAGTCATTTTAAGAACCTATGAAGCAGCCATAAATACTAAATTATTTGATGATGTTTTTGTGGTAACAGATTCAGATCTGATTTATGACGAAATCGTTTCTCATGGCGGAAAAGCCATAAAGAGCATCAAGGAACATGAATCAGGAAGTGATCGCATTGCGGAAGCAGTCGAAAATCTGGAGGTTGATATTGTGATTAATGTGCAAGGAGACGAACCTTTTATTGATGCGGAACCTTTAGCAAAAGTCATTGAAGTTTTTAGAAATGATTGGGATCAAAAAGTAGATTTGGCTTCGTTGATGCGAGAAATTACTAATGCAGACGACATCAATAATCCCAATAATGTAAAAGTGGTGGTGGATCAAAACGGGTTTGCCTTGTACTTTTCACGTTCAGTAATTCCGTATCCAAGGGAAACCAACGTGGGCGTTCGGTACATGCAACATATCGGGATTTATGCTTTTAGAAAACGAGCTTTATTGGATTTTTATAGTTTACCGATGAAATCTTTGGAAGCATCCGAAAAATTGGAGCAACTGCGATATTTAGAATTTGGAAAACGCATCAAAATGATCGAAACCATTCATGTAGGAATTGGAATTGATATTCCGGAAGATTTAGAAAAAGCCAGAAAAATGATTAAATAAGTTAAAAACCGAAGATTAACAGCTTATTATTTAAATCTATGAATCTGCGATTGTGCATCTGGAAGTTAGTAAGGACAACAATTTTTATTCTAATTTTTCAATTACGATTAACTCATTGTGTACTTCAACTCGGGGAATCTTCCTTATTTGGAATTGATTTTCATAAAACTCAGACACATATTTTTTGTTACGGATATTTTGAGTTTCGTTCAAAATCATCGTGTTAAAAAGAACAAAGCCATGACTTTTTAAAAGAAAGCAAATTCTACTGGTAAAAAAAGGCTCAAAAAGAAAATTAGGCATTGTTGTGTCTTGAAAAATATCGATAATAATTAAATCGTATTTGGTTTTGGTTTTCAAAACAAATTCAAAAGCATCACCAATTATTATTTCAAGATTTTTTACTTCATCTAATTTAAAATAGGTGTTGGCTATTTTAATTATTTTGGGGTCAATTTCAACTCCCGTAATTTTTCCCTTGTAATTAATTTCATCCACTAATGTCTTTATAATACTCCCGCCGGCCACTCCCAAAACTAAAATATGATTCATTGGAACTATTTTCTCATAGCCAATATTTTTCAATCCGTATCTTAAAATGCGCTGCAAACTGCCATACGAATAATTTGTATTTTCAGAATCTAAAACTAACTCACCATTTGCCCAAGTAACCTCAATGGATTTACTCAAAGAAGATTTTGTTTCATAGATCTTTATCGGAATTAGATAACTGAATATTTTTTTAATCATTAGTGACGCTTTTACTCAAAAATAAGATTTAAATTATTTATTTTGTACTAAATAACAAAGAATGAAGAAACAAATTTACAAATGGATATTTTTCAGGCTCATGGGCTGGAAAATAGAGGGAACAATAAGTCCGGAGATCAAAAAATGTGTGATGATGGTGATGCCACACACAAGTGCACATGATTTTTATTTGGGAATCTTTACCCGAGGAATTACTGGCTTAGAAATGAATTTTGTTGCTAAAAAAGAATTGTTTCGTTTTCCTTTTGGATCGTATTTTAGATATATGGGCGGCGAACCATTGGATCGTTCCGGAGGTTTAAACAAAGTTGACTCTATTGCAGCTATATTTCAAAGAAAAGAAGTTTTTCGTTTGGCTGTTGCTCCAGAAGGAACCCGTGAAAAAGTGGGGGAACTAAAAACCGGATTTTATTATATCGCTTTGAAAGCGAATGTCCCTATAATTCCTGTAGCTTTTGATTTTGGAAAAAAAGAAGTGAATTTGGGAAGTCCCGTTTTTCCTTCGGGAGATATCGAAAAGGATTTGGCTATTTTGAAAAAACATTTTATAGGAGTAAAAGGAAAAATTCCAGAAAAAGGATACTCGATTTAGCAAAAAATAAAATAGTATTTAATAATTCAGTGAATTATTTAAAAAAACAACCTCAATTTAGAAATTTAAATTGGGGTTATTTTTTTTAATCCGGAACATAACTTTTGAAAGTTCCGTTTTTATAAAAAATAACTATTTTATCAATCGCACCAGAATTTGGTTCTTTGGTGCTGTTTTGGTTTTCTATTTTTATAGCATCCGATGCAGGAATTGGATTTTGCTCTCTAATTTCCGAAAATAAATTATCATGAATTATTTCTGTATTTGATGGAGTAGGACTATTTTGTTTTACAACTTGCTCTAGTTTATTTTCTTTTTCATCAGAGTGTTGCGTGTTTTTTGGGAAATTTCCTTTTCCAATCAAAATCCAATACAAGTCTACATCGGGAAAAACGTCTACTATTTTAAGAATAAAATCCAAGCTAGGTTTGTTTCTACCCGAAAGGAGGTGAGACAAACTGGAACGCTGTACGCCAATTTTATCTGCAAAAGAAGAAGCGTTTAAGCTGTAGTAATCCAGTATGATTTCTAATCTTTTTATAAAATCTTCTATGTTTACCATTGTAAATTATTATTGAAAATTAACTATTTACAAATGTAATCAAAATAGATTTAAAAACCAAAATTACATCTGTAAATAGTGTTTATTACTTTAAAATAATTAAAGTTTTAATTTATATAATTAATCCTAACTAATTGGAAAATAATATATTATTCTTTAAACTGTTATTGTGTAACAATTGTTAATTCTAGTGTAATGATAATCTAGTATTAGAATGAAAATTATGTTTACATCTATGAAATAAAGCTTATATCTATAGTTTACAAATGTAAATACAAAGATGTTTACTTTTGTGAATTAAATAAAAAAGCATGAATTTAGAACATTTATTCAGTCAATATAAAGAGGAAACTATTCAGGGTCGTTACATTACTTTAGATTCGATTGAGCCGTTATTGCAAAAATTAAACACTAATGATCAGCTTAAAATTATTGGGAAATCAGTTCTTGGAAAACCGATATATTCGTATGAAATTGGAGAAGGAAAAACTAAAATTTTTCTTTGGTCGCAAATGCACGGAAATGAAAGCACTACGACCAAATCGTTATTTGACTTTTTGAATGTATTGCATAGCGGATCAGAATTGGCACAACAATTACTAAATGCATTTACTTTTTGCAGTATCCCAATGTTAAATCCTGACGGCGCAACCTTATATACAAGGGTAAACGCAAATAAAGTCGATTTAAATAGGGATTCGCAAGAGCTGACACAGCCAGAAAGCAAGTTGTTAAGAGCGATTTTTGAGTCTTTTAAGCCGGATTATTGTTTTAATCTTCACGATCAGCGTACTATTTTTGGGGTAAGTACTACTGGAAAACCAGCTACATTGTCCTTTTTGGCACCTTCTTATAATGAAGAACGAGAAATAAACGAATCCAGATTGCAAGCAATCAATTTGATTGCGAGCATAAACGAGGTGCTTCAGGAGTATTTGCCCAATCAAATTGGGCGTTTTGATGACTCATTTAATATAAACTGCATTGGCGATATGTTTCAATATTTAGGAGTACCTACGCTATTGTTTGAAGCAGGGCATTTTGCAGATGATTATGAAAGAGAAAAAACGCGAAAATATGTTTTCATGGCACTAATTGCTAGTTTTAAGACACTTAGCGAAAACGTTATAGTTAGCAATGGAATTGACATATATTTGAATATTCCTCAGAATAAAGCCGTTTTTTATGATTTTATATATAAAAACATCAAAATAAATTATGATGGTATTGAAAAAATCACCAATTTTGCAGCTCAATATAAGGAAGAGTTAATTGAAAACCAGATTTGTTTTAATGCCTACATTTCAGAAATAGGCAATTTAGATGGTTATTTTGGTCATTTTGAATACAATGCAAAAGAAGCATTATACAAAGATGATTTTGATAATATTCCTAAATTAGATCAAAAAGCTGATTTTTATTTAAATAACAACATAAAATTTGTTAACGGAATGATAAAAATATAATATTTTTGCCTTTTCATTATATTTATGTATATTTATATACTGTTTTAAAGTAATTAATAATATTAATTTAAGAATTATGAGTAAGTTTCGTTTAGATGAAGTAGATCACCAGATTTTGGATATGTTGATAGATAACACAAGAGTTCCATTTACGGATATTGCAAAAAAATTATTGATTTCAGCAGGAACAGTTCATGTTAGAGTGAAAAAAATGGAAGATGCTGGTATTATCATGGGATCTTCATTAGTTCTTGATTATGATAAATTAGGATATTCTTTTATCGCTTATGTAGGTGTTTTTCTTAATAATACCTCTCAAACAAAATTTGTTTTGGAGCGTATCAATGAGATTCCGTTTGTAACAGTTGCTTCTGTTACTACGGGTAAATTTAATATTTTTTGCAAAATCAGAGCTAAAGATACTAAACATGCAAAAGACGTTATCTTTATGATTGACGACATAGATGGTGTCTATAGAACCGAAACGATGATCTCACTTGAGGAGAGTATTAACGATAAGAAGCGATTGATGCATACTGTTTTTAAAAGTATGTAATTAATCCTTGAATGTGCTATATAAAAATATAACCTCAAGTTAGTTCTTGGGGTTTTTTTTTATAAAAAATTAACTAACCATTTATTACAAAATTATGTATACGCTACCCAAAATTGAACGATTCAATCAAGACGTTTTATCTAAATATAACATTTACAATAGTGTATTTATTACGCTTCCATTTGCTTCTATTGATAATACGGGAGTTTTACTTCCTTTGTTTACAGACATTTGCGATACAGGATTTAAAAAACAGGAAACGCCTAAAGAAATTGTCGATTTTTTTGCTGAAAGGTTTTTGCAAAATGTATCAGAAAAAGATAAAATTGACATAATGTTTCGTTTTATTCAATATATCGAACGTCAAATCGTTTTGTTTGATGCTGTCGAAGATGCTGCATTTCCAGTTGTGAATAACATGGAAGGAAGGGGGTCTTTGAGAGATATCAAAGAGAGAGCTGATGCCACAGGAAAAAGAGAGGAGTTAATTGATTTTCTCCAAAATTTCAATGTAAGAACTGTTTTAACGGCTCACCCAACACAGTTCTACCCTGGCGCAGTTTTAGGGATAATCAATGATTTAACGGCCGCTATAAGAGAGAACGACTTGTTTGCTATTAAGCAGCTTTTGGCTCAACTCGGCAAGACGCCTTTCATAAAAAGTGAAAAACCAAATCCTTTTGATGAAGCGGTTAGTTTGATCTGGTACTTAGAGAATGTGTTTTACAATACTTCGGGAGATATGGTTCAGTACCTTCAAAAAAATGTTTTCAAAGGCAATTCAATTCAAAATTCTTTGATTAAACTTGGTTTTTGGCCGGGAGGGGATCGCGACGGGAATCCATTTGTGACTACTGATATTACTTTAAAAGTAGCAGCGCGCTTAAGAACTTCAATTTTAAAGTGTTATTATATTGACATCAGAGACTTAAAAAGAAAGCTAACCTTTTGTGGTGTAGATATTTTGGTTGCTGAACTTGAATATAAACTTTATAGGTCGGTTTTCTATTCTCGAGGAGAGATTTATATTACTTTGGAGGAATTTAAGTCCCAATTGAACAAGATAAAAACATTAGTGATAGAGCAACATCAATCGCTTTATTTAGATGAATTGGAATCGCTTATAATTAAGGTCAATTTATTTGGTTTTCATTTTGCTTCCTTAGACATTCGTCAGAATAGTAAGATTCACGATGCTGTTTTTAAAGACATATATGATTTTTACATCAAATCAAATGAATCCGTTTTTCCAAAAAATTACTATGATTTATCCGAACAAGATAAATTTGAAGTGCTTTCAAACGTTAAAGGCGCTTTGAATCCGGATGATTTTGAAAATGAAATAACCCGATTAACTATTGAATCCATTCAAGCTATAAAAGTTATTCAGGGAAACAATGGTGAATTAGGAGCAAACCGTTACATTATAAGTAATAATGAAAATGCGTTAAATGTGATGGAAACCTTTGCTTTGATTCGATTGAGTGATTGGGAAAATCCAACTGTTGATGTTGTGCCTTTATTTGAATCTGTAGATGATTTACTCAATGCCCACAATGTTATGGAGCAATTGTATACCAATCCCGTTTACGCAAATCACTTGGTCAATAGAGAAATGAAGCAGACTATTATGCTTGGTTTTTCAGACGGAACGAAGGATGGTGGCTACTTGATGGCCAATTGGAGTATTTACAAAGCCAAAGAAGAGCTTACTGCAATATCCAGGAAATACGGAATAAAAGTTATTTTCTTTGATGGGCGTGGTGGACCACCGTCTCGTGGAGGAGGAAAAACACATAAATTCTACGCTTCTTTAGGCCCAAAAATCGAAAACAATGAGATTCAAATCACAGTACAAGGACAAACCATAAGTTCTAATTTTGGTACACTAGATTCCTGTCGTTATAATTTAGAGAATTTGTTAAGCGCAGGAGTTACAAATCAGGTTTTTAGTAAAGAGGAAAATGAATTGACTTTAGATGAAAAAAATATATTAGATCAATTAGCCAGTTTAGGATATGAAAAGTATTTGAGTTTTAAAAATCATCCCAAATTTATTCCATATTTGGAGCAAATGAGTACGTTAAAATATTACGCTAAAACGAATATTGGTAGCCGTCCGTCTAAAAGAAGTAAATCCGAACGTTTAGATTTTGCCGATTTGCGTGCGATTCCTTTTGTGGGTTCATGGAGTCAGTTGAAGCAAAATGTACCCGGTTTTTTTGGCGTAGGAACGGCGCTAAAGCATTTTGAAGATACAAATCAATGGAGTAAAGTTCAGGATTTATATGATAATTCTTTGTTCTTTAGAACCTTATTGGAAAACAGTATGATGTCCTTGACAAAATCATTTTTCCCATTAACTGCTTACATGAAAAAAGACCCTCAGTTTGGAGAATTTTGGCAAATTATTTATGATGAATTTTTAGAAACAAAAAGATTACTTTTGAAAATAGCAGATCATAAAGAACTTATGGAAAATTATCCTGATGGTAAAGCATCCATACAAATAAGAGAACGTATTGTGTTGCCATTGTTGACAATACAACAATATGCACTGCTTCGTATCAATGAATTAAACCAAGAGGAGAAACCGGATGAAGCTTTAATAAAAGTGTACGAAAAAATTGTTACCCGTTCTCTTTTTGGTAATACAAACGCTAGTAGAAATTCAGCTTAACCGATAAAAAATGAAGTCAACACAATTGCCTGTAAACGAATATGCTTCTTTTTATGCTCCTTATATAAATGCTTTGGGAGAAGTAGATTTGATAGAAGAATTAGAAATAGCATTGCATGATTTTATTCGTTTTGTGCAAAATATTCCAATGGATAAATTTGATTATAGATATGCGGAAGGAAAGTGGGATATCAAAGAAATCATTCAACATGTAATTGATACGGAACGCATTTTTGCCTATCGTGCCTTGCGAATTTCCAGAAATGATAAAACACCCTTGCCGGGTTTTGAAGAAAATGAATATATTGAGAATACAGCTGCAAATAAAAGAAGTATTCAGGATTTACTAACGGAGTTTTCTGCCGTGAGACATTCAAATTTGTTTCTTTTCAAAAGTTTTTCAGAAGAACAATTAAAGCGGATAGGAATTGCTTCAAATGTAGCAGTATCTGTTCGTGCGATTGGTTTTATTATGATTGGACATCCAAAACACCATCTCAAGATTTTTCAAGAAAGATATTTGTAGCTTATTCGAAACAAGTTGACCAGCTTTTTAACTTGTTTTCAAAGGACATGGTATTTGCAGGACTAGTAGACGGCATTACATTATACGTGATGCCTTCTATTTGTCCAAATCTTTTCAGAAAGTATTTATGACTTTCTTTTCCGTTAAAAATGAGTTTAGTAATTCCGGGAAATTCTTTAAACAATGTTTCAAAATCATTTTCTTTTTGATTTATAATATGAATATCCAGACTTCCTTTTCTTTCACAATTTTCTAAAACATCCCAAAGTCCAATTTTATGTGCTTGGAGTGTCTGTATTTTCTCATGAAAGACTATGGATATTGGTAAATTATCTAACAGCGTGTATATTATTTTCCAAAAATGATTTCTTTGGTGTGCATAATATTCCTGTTTTTCTAATGAAGCACTACCAGGCATTGTTCCTAAAATTAAAATTTCAGTTTGAGAATTTGCAAAAGGAGGAAAGGAATGAATCATGCTGCTTTTTTAAAGTGCTGTGTTTTCTTTTTCTAATATAGCCAACGCTAATCTAATTTTTCCATAATCTATTTTTTCTTCAAAATAATCAAAATAAGGTTTCAAGGTGTTTGGCGATTCTAGTTTCATCTGCGCTTCGGCAATTTGTGCAACTTCTTCTTTTGAGATGAAGGGTTCTAAATTGATATCTGCTCCATCAACATACAGTTTTGCTAAATGTGACATAATGGTACTTAGTCCTAATTTTCTTTTATTCGCAATTTCTTCGACGGATAATCCGCTTTGGTACAATTCTAATGTTTCTTTGTAAGTTGTAGCTTCTTTCTTTTTTCTAACCACTTTAGATTGTTGAAATTCAATAATCGTTTTTATAAAGACATCGCCATATTTTTCTAGTTTTGCTTTACCAACGCCATCAATAGCTAGTAATTCGGAATCACTCATAGGTCTTTCGGCTTCCATTTGGCGCAAAGCCGCATCACTAAAAATCACATAAGCAGGAACATTCTCTTCTTTGGAGATTTCATAACGTAATTTTCGTAAGGTTTCGAAAAGTGAATTTGCAGTAGGTTTACTTTTCGTTTCTTTGACGTCTTGTTTGTCAAAACTGATTTTTTTAACTGTGGTCAGCTGGACTTTTTCGCCTTCAAATAAAACTTTTTTTGCAAGAGGAGTTAACCTAATTTTATTTTGTTTGTGAAAAGCAATTTCACAATATCCTAAATTGATCAGTTGTATTAAATACTGATTCCAGTCATACCATGAAAGATCAGCGCCAACTCCATAGGTTTTTAGGTTTTGATATTCTTTTTCATAAATATAAGCGTTTTTAGAGCCTCGCAAGAAGTCAATAATTACGGGTAGCGGTTCTGTTTCTTGCAAACGAATAATTGCCGATAATGCTTTTTGAGCCAATATTGTCCCATCAAAAAACAAAGGTGGGTTTTTACAAATATCGCAATTTCCACAGTTCTCCGTAACGAGTTCGCCAAAATAGGAAAGCAATATTTTCCTGCGACAGCTTAAAGCGTCAGCATATTGCTGCATTCTTTCGAGCTTGGCTAGTTGGACTTCGGCATTCAACCCTTGAGAGGCAAATTTTTGTAATTGAATTACATCACCGTAACTTTCAAACAGTACGGTTTCAGAAGGCAAGCCATCTCGTCCGGCACGACCAATTTCTTGATAATATCCTTCAATATTTTTTGGTAAATTATAATGAATAACCCAACGCACATTTGATTTATCAATTCCCATTCCAAAAGCAATGGTCGCACAAACCACCTGACAATCATCATTAATGAATTCGTCTTGCGTTTTGGAACGTATTTTAGTATCTAAACCTGCATGATACGCTTTTGCATTGATGCCTTTTTTTTGTAATTTCTCGGCAAGTTCTTCCGTTGTTTTTCTGCTTAGACAGTACACGATTCCGGATTCATTTGGTTTTTCTTGGATAAAATCTATAATTTGTTTGACTCTGTCTAAAGCAGGGCGCACTTCTAAACTTAGATTTTTTCGATCAAAAGAAGCCACAAAAACTTCAGGATTTATTAAGTTTAATTGGTCGCTAATGTCCTTACGCGTAGCTTTATCGGCTGTGGCAGTTAAAGCTAAGATTGGAGTAGAAGGGAAGCGGTTTTTCAGGTATCCTAAATTGGTATAGGCTGGTCTAAAATCATGTCCCCAAGCCGAAATACAGTGTGCCTCGTCAATAGCAATAAGACTTATGGTCAAACTATTGAAAAGATTATCCAGAAAAGACAAACTTTCGGGCGCGATGTAAACTAGTTTAATTGCATTTGATTTTAAACGCTCTAAATAAAACTGTCGTTCCTCTTCAGTTTGGCTACTGTTGATGTAACAGGCATCAATTCCGTTTGCTTTTAGACTATCCACTTGATCTTTCATCAAAGCAATTAGCGGAGAAATTACGATTGTAATTCCTTGAAAAATCAATGCAGGTAATTGAAAGCAAATAGATTTTCCTCCACCTGTTGGCATAATTGCCAGCGTATCGTGACCGGAAAGAATACAGTTTATTATCTCTTCTTGGTTGGGCCTGAATTTTTCAAAACCAAAGTTTTCCTTCAGTTTGGCATGTAAAATTTGATTTGTCATTTTGGCGTATATTTTGAATCCTAAAGTAATAAAAAAAGGAACTCGTTTGGAGAGTTCCTTTTAATAATTATTGTTGTAATTTGAGATTAATTAGTCTTCATCATCCTCATCGTCCTCGTCATCTGAAAAATCTTTCTCATCAGCATCTTCGTCATCGTCATCCTCTCCTGAGTCAGAATCTAGTTTATCTATAGCGTCATCGTCGTCATCGTCATCCATATCCTCGTCTAAATCCAGACCTTTGATAGGTTCAACAGCATCGTCGATAATTAGTTCATCATCTTCATCATAATTTTCAATTCTATCCGCAAGTTTAGTACTTACTTTCACTAAATAAATAGTGTCTTCAGTACGTACTTCAACTGCTTCAACCAATTCATTTTTAGCATTTTTAAAACTAATGATATTAGAATCATCATACCCATCTGGAAATTTATCTACCAATAGGTTTAAAATTTCGTTTGTAAGTTTCGCGTAATCAACTATTACTCTTTTCATATAAATGCTATAAATCTAATAAATAAGCGAAAATTAAAGGTGCTACAATTGTAGCATCTGACTCTATGATAAACTTAGGAGTTGTAATGTCTAATTTGCCCCAAGTAATTTTTTCATTAGGAACCGCACCTGAATACGAGCCATAACTAGTTGTAGAATCTGAAATCTGACAGAAGTAGCTCCAAAAAGGAACATTTTCTACTTCTAAATCTTGATCTAACATTGGTACCACGCAAATGGGAAAATCACCAGCAATTCCACCACCAATCTGGAAGAAACCAATTCCTTTACCACTACAATTTTTTGGATACCAATCAGCTAACCACATCATGTATTCAATCCCACTTTTTGTTGTTGTTGGTTTGAATTCTCCTTTAATACAATAGGAAGCAAAAATATTTCCCATTGTACTATCTTCCCATCCTGGAACTACAATTGGTAGGTTTTTTTCAGCTGCAGCAACCATCCAAGAATCTTTAGGATCAATTTCGTAATACTGTTTTAGAACTCCTGAATTGATCATTTGATACATAAATTCATGTGGAAAATAACGTTCTCCTGATTTATCAGCTTTGTTCCAAATATCAAATAAATGAGATTGTAATCTTCTAAATGCCTCTTCTTCTGGGATACAAGTATCTGTCACACGATTAAAATGATTGTCTAATAATTCGCGTTCTTCTTGAGGTGTTAAATCTCTATAATTTGGAATTCTCTTGTACGAATTATGAGCAACTAAGTTCATGATATCTTCTTCAAGATTTGCTCCAGTACATGAAATAATATGTACTTTATCTTGGCGTATCATCTCTGCTAATGATTTCCCAAGTTCAGCAGTACTCATAGCACCTCCAAGCGTGATCATCATTTTACCATTATCTAATAAATGTTCTTCATATCCTTTTGCAGCATCTACTAAAGCAGCTGCATTAAAATGCAAATAATTCTTTTCAATAAACTGACTAATTGGTCCTTTGCTCATTTTTATTATATTTAAAATCTTGAAATTATGTAGTTGTAAAGTAGGTATTCAAATTTAATAATTTAAAATTGAATAGTTAAGTAATTAAAAAATGTTTGTTCTTATTTTTTTGCGTAACCTAATATTTTCAAAACATCGTCAGCTGTTTGTTGTTCTGAGAAAATTTCAGTGGCCAAAATACCGTTTTCGTCCCTATCTATTAATATATGTTTGGGTTGTGGAATTAGACAATGGTGTAAACCGCCATATCCACCAATGGTTTCCTGATAGGCTCCGGTGTTGAAAAATCCAATATATAGTGGTTTTTCTTTGTTGTATTTTGGCAAATAAATAGCATTCATATTTTGCTCAGAGTTGTAATAATCGTCACTGTCGCACGTCATGCCACCCAACAAAACCCGTTCGTATGTATCATTCCAGCGATTGATTGCCAGCATGATAAAACGCTTGTTAATTGCCCAAGTGTCTGGCAAGGTAGTGATGAAAGATGAGTCAATCATGTTCCATTTCTCTCTGTCATTTTGTTGTTTTTGATACAAAACCTGATAAATAGCTCCACCGCTTTCTCCCACTGTGAAGGAACCAAATTCCGTAAAAATATTTGGAACATCAACTTCAGCTTCATCACATGCAATTTTTATCTGATTGATAATTTCATCAATCATGTATTGATAGTCAAAATCAAATGCCAAAGAATTTTTTATAGGAAAACCACCTCCAATGTTCAGTCCGTCTAATGAAGGACATTCCTTTTTTAAAGCAACATATACTTTAATACATTTTACTAATTCGTTCCAGTAATAGGCGGTGTCATTGATTCCTGTATTTATAAAAAAGTGCAACATTTTCAGTTCCAAATTTTTATTATCTTGAATTTGTTTTTTATAAAAACTAACTATGTTTTTATATCCAATTCCTAGTCTTGAGGTATAAAACTCAAATTTAGGTTCTTCTTCAGCAGCAATTCGGATACCTATTTTAAATTTCCCCTTGATTTCTGCTTGAAGTAAATCTAATTCTTCGTAGTTATCAATAATAGGAATAGTATTCTTGTGGCCATTATTGATTAATCGAGCAATGTTTTCTACATATTGGTCTCTTTTGAAACCATTGCATATTACATAGGTACTTTTGTTGATTTTACCATTTTCAAGCAAATTTTCAACAATATTAATGTCAAATGCAGAAGAGGTTTCAATATGAATATTATTCTTGAAAGCTTCATTCATTATAAATTCAAAATGAGAACTTTTGGTACAATAGCAGTAATAGTATTTAGCTTCGTACTTATTTTTTTCCATCGACTTACGAAACCAGCTTTTGGCTTTGTTGATGTTATTCGAAATTTGCGGTAAATAAGTAAACTTTAAGGGTGTACCATATTTTTCAACCAACTTCATCAAATCGATATTGTGAAACTGAAGGTTGTCTTTGTTTAATGTAAATTCTTCCTGAGGAAAATAATAGGTTTGATTAATTAAATCAGAATATTTTGTATTCATTTTAGATGTTGTAATTATAGATTAAAATATTGTAAAAATAAAGTAACTTATAATTCAAACCCGAATATTTGCATATACTATCTGAAGCTTCTCGTGGTCAGCTTTCATATATTGGAAAACATCAAAACTAAAGTTTCCTTTGATAGAATAAAACCGTTTCAATATTCTTAAAAAAGACATATTGTTGCGGGTTTTATTAGAACTATAATTTCGCTTGTTTTCACTTTTTTTCATTGGGGCAAATGTAAAAAATATTATTTACGCAATGCAATGCTTTTTGCAAAAAAATATTTAAGATTTATAATCCTGAAACGCCTTAAGAATTAATTCATTTTCAACCGATTGATTGATTTTTATTTTTCCGATGCCTTCTATCAAAGCAAACTGTATATTGCCGTATTCATTTTTTTTGTCATGTATCAGTAGTTCTAAGATCGGTTTGATGTCATTTTCTTCAAAAACAATATCATTATAGATGGATTTAATACTATTTTTTATCTCAGAATATTCTTCGGTATTAATTAAATTTTTATGCAATGAAATATAACTCTCTAATATCATCCCAACGGCAATCGCTTCTCCGTGTAATAAAGTAGTTTTATTTTCATTTTCCAAAAAATAACTTTCAATAGCGTGACCTAAAGTGTGACCAAAATTCAATGATTTTCGGATGTTCTTTTCAGTAGGGTCTTGTAGTACAATTTCATTTTTTATTTCGACAGAACGGTAAATTAACGCATCAAAATCAGCAAAATCAATGGCTTTTAAGTCTAGAAACTGTTCCCAATACTTCTTATCATATATTAATCCGTGTTTTAGCATTTCGGCAAGACCGGAACGCATTTCGTTTTGTGGTACTGTTTGGAGGTATTGCGTATCGATGAGCACCATCATTGGAACATTTATTACACCAATTTGGTTTTTTAAATTCCCTAAATCTACTCCGTTTTTTCCACCTACAGAAGCATCAACCATAGACAATAATGTGGTAGGAATATGAATAAAATCAACGCCGCGCTTGAAGGTTGAAGCCACAAAGCCACCTAAATCAGTGACAACACCACCGCCTAGATTAATCACAAGACTTTTTCTGTCAGCGCCAAGTTCTGTGAGTACATTCCAAATTTGGACACAAGTCTCAATGTTTTTATTTTCTTCACCAGCATCAAATTCAATGATTTCAATAGCTAATTCAGTTTCTAAATAAGGCAGAAAATTGGGCAAGCAAAATTCATTAGTGTTGCTGTCTACAATTATAAATAGGTTTGAATATTTATTCTCTTTTAAATGAAGGTTTAAGGCTTCGTATCCTTTTTCATTGAAATGTATCGGGTAACTGTTGGCTTGAATTGATTGCATCTTTGTTGATTAATTTTAACCGCAAAATAAGGCAATTTTTGCTAAATAATATTCAAAACTCTGTCTATATTTGTATAAAAATTTAACAAATAATGGAAAAAATATTCAATAATACACAAGTTGCCTTTTCATTAAAAAGTGATACTGAACTCGATAGAGCTTATTTTCTTTTCAAAATGATTGCTAATCAGCCTCTAGTTCGTATTGGAACTGCGGTTACTAATTTTGCCTTAAAAGCCAATCTTCCTGTTGAAGGTTTGATTCGTGCTACGGTTTTTGACCATTTTTGTGGTGGTATCAATGAAGTGGACTGTCTTTCGGTGGTTGATAAAATGCATACTAAGGGGGTTTCATCAATTTTGGATTATTCTGTTGAAGGAAAAGAAGAGGATGATCAGTTTGACGCTGCGTTTAAAATGACTTTAAAAACAATTGAATTTGCCAAAGAACGCCTTGCGATTCCTTTTGCAGTTTTCAAACCAACTGGTTTTGGTCGTTTTGAATTGTATGAGAAATTAGGCGAAAAACAAACATTGACTCCACAGGAACAAGCCGAATGGAATAGAGTAGTGGAGCGTTTTGATTTAGTATGTAAAGATGCCCATTCAAAAAACGTCGCCCTTTTGATTGATGCTGAAGAAAGTTGGATGCAAGAAGCCGCAGATGATTTAGTGACCGAAATGATGCGCAAATACAATAAAGAAAAAGCTATTGTTTTCAATACGTTGCAAATGTACCGTTGGGATCGTTTGGATTATTTGAAAAAATTACATGAACAAGCAAAAAAAGAAGGATTCTTTATTGGGATGAAATTGGTTCGTGGGGCATACATGGAAAAAGAAATTGAACGTGCAGAAGAAAAAGGCTATCCATCTCCAATTTGTGCTTCAAAAGAAGCAACGGATGAAAATTATGATGCAGCAGTTCGCTATATGATTGATCATTTAGAGATGATGGCTGTTTTTGCAGGAACACACAACGAATTCAGCACCTATACTTTAATGGAATTAATGCAGGAAAAAGGAATTAAAACGAACGATGATCGAGTTTGGTTTGGTCAATTATACGGAATGAGCGATAATATCAGCTACAATCTGGCTGCTCATGGTTATAATATTGCTAAATACCTGCCTTTTGGTCCGGTAAAAGATGTGATGCCGTATTTGATTCGTCGTGCCGAAGAAAATACTTCAGTTGCTGGGCAAACCAGTCGTGAATTAGAGATGATAAAAACAGAACGTAACCGAAGAAAAGTGAAATAGAAATCAGTCTTTTTTAAGCTATAAAAAAAACTCCATTCAGCTTATGAAAGGAGTTTTTTTATGTCAAATTAGTACTGAAATTTAAGAATGGCTAAATTGTAAATTACTCAAATTTTTATAAATACCATTTTCTAAAGCTATTAATTCCTGATGCGTTCCTTGTTCTGTAATTTTTCCATTGTCTAAAACTAAAATTTGATCTGCGCTTCGAATAGTTGACAGACGATGTGCAATAATAATGCTGGTTCTCCCTTCCATTAAAATTTCTAAGGCTTCTTGAACCAGTTTTTCACTTTTACTGTCTAAAGAGGATGTGGCTTCATCCAGAATCAAAATACTTGGGTTTTTCAATAATGCTCTGGCAATTGCAATACGTTGTCGTTGTCCTCCGGAAAGTTTAATTCCTCTTTCTCCTACAATTGTTTCAAATTTTTCCGGAAAACTTTCGATGAAATTATACGCATTGGCTTGTTTTGAGGCGGTTACAATTTCTTCCTCGGTAGCATTTGGTTTTCCATAAGCAATATTTTCTCTAATGGTTCCTCCAAATAATATCACATCTTGTGGTACAATACTCATGTTTCCACGAAGGTGTTCTAAATCAAAATCATAAATATTTTTTCCGTCAACTAATATTTCTCCTTCGTCAATAGTATAAAAACGCAATAGAAGGGAAGCTATAGTCGATTTTCCAGTTCCACTTGGACCTACAATAGCTATTTTTTGACCAAAATTAGCAGTAAAACTAACATCTTTTAATACTTTAATTTCTTTTCTCGAATGATAACTGAACGCTACATTTTTGAAGGTAACATTGCCTTTTATTTTATCAATTGTAGCAAGATCACGATCTGAATTGATCTTTTCTGGAGTTTCATCCAACAATTCAAAAACTCTTTCTGTTGCGCCAATGGCTTTCTGGATTTGCGCATAAAGTTCTGCAATTCCTCCAAAAGAAGCACCAACGAAAGTAGAATACAACACAAAGGAAATCAATTGCCCCACGCTCATTTCTCCGCTGATGCTCAAGCGAACTCCAAACCATACTACGGCTACAATGGCTCCAAAGAGACAAAAAATGATAAATGAAGCAAAATACCCTCGATATTTCCCGCCTTTAATAGCTATTTTGACCACTTCCTTTATTTTTCCGTTGTAACGGGCAATTTCGTACCATTCATTGGCGAAAGCCTTGACAATACTGATGCCTTGCATGGTTTCTTCTACAACTACTTGGCTTTCGGCTACTTTATCTTGAACACTTTTTGAATATTTTCGGATAAATCGTCCAAAAATGACAGCGGCCACAGCTACAAGCGGCACTACAGATAGCATCAATAATGTTAATTTGATACTCTCATTCGCCAATAAAAGAACGCCACCAATAATTAAAATAAATTGACGTAAAAATTCCGCAATTGTTGATGTTAAAGTATCTTGTATTTGGGTTATATCAGAACTGATTCGGCTGTTTAATTCGCCAACACGCTTTTGCGAGAAAAAAGACATTGGTAATTTTACTAAATTACTGTAAAGGGATACTCTAAGATTCGCTAAGGTATGTTCAGTAAAATTGACAAAGAGATACAATCTAAAAAACGAAAATATAGATTGAAGAAATAAGATTAGAATTAGCCCTCCTGCAATCATGTTGGCTTGATCGTTGTTCTTATTTTTAACACAATCAATAAGCATTCCCATCAATTTAGGAAAAGCAAGAGCTGTTGCTCCTGTAAATAATAAAAAAACTAAGCCTACAGAGAATTTCCAACGGTGATTTCCTGCGTATTTAAATATTACAATTGCTTTTTGCAGTGAACTTGCAGTAATTTTTGAATTTGGTAAATCGTTTTCTTTAAATCTTGCCATTTTAATTATTTATAAAACAAATGTACTATTATAAGAAGTGAATACAAAAAAATGACACAGATTCATTTTTTATTTAAAATGCTGTAAAAGAGTATTTAAACAAAATTAAATAAAAATATATTGATTTATTTTCAAAAAGTACTTGCAAATACCATTTCTAGCTGTATATTTGCACTTGCAATAACGCAAGACATTGCAATCCGAAAGGGCGATTAGCTCAGCTGGTTCAGAGCACCTCGTTTACACCGAGGGGGTCGGGGGTTCGAACCCCTCATCGCCCACAAAACTCCTTAAGAAATTAAGGAGTTTTTTTATGTCTTTTTTTATCGAAAATGACTAGCGAAAATGATTTTTTTAGAGTTTAGAAGAATAAGAGATCAATCCAATGTCAAGGCACCTAAAATTTCTTCCGACATAAAAGGGCCGCCGGGATATTTGGCCGTGTAATCGAGATTCATCCAGATTTGACCGCGTTCATCCACATGATAAAAGAGTTTTTTATCCTTACTTTCAATTGGGAATAATACATTTTTGATTAGAAAGTTTACTTTTTCTAAATCAGCTTGCGATCCTATGAGTATTTCAGGATATATGTGCCCTTTGGTATGTATCAATCGGGGAGTTCCTCCAATAGCTCTAATGCTTGCAGCCATTAAAATCGAATGATCATCACAATCGCCCGAAAAATAAAGTAGTGATTCCGTAGCTGTAGCAATATAATCGTGTGCTTTTGGGTCACTCACATAGTTCCAACGGCTGTTTATTTCCTTAAAAACAGCAAAACACTGAATAATTGTTCGGTAATCAGAATACCCTTTTATGTTTTTAAAATGTTTTGTGGTCGCCATAACAGCAAAATTCCTGATTTTAGAATTCTCATATTCTATGGCATTGATAATTTTTGATTTATTGGGAAACGGGAGCAACTTGGCTATAATAATATCCTGTGGATAGGGATTGTCAGACATCGTGTACATGATTGAATTATAATCTTCATAAACGCTGTTAAATCCATAATTTCCAATAGTAGAACCGTAGGCTAAAACCAACACATATAGGACAATACAAAAAATAATTATCGTTCGCAGAAATCGAAGAATAATCTGAATAATAACCACCATTGCTATAAAAAGAATGACTCTGTCAATATTAAGATACCAGTTGGGGTTAATTAAATTTTGATGCAGAATGATAAAAAGAGGTATGGCAATCAATATATTCAGTACAAAAATGATAACATCATCCCATGGTTTTTTGACCTGAAATTTTTGTTTAAGTGCCTGAAAATTAATTTCTTTTATTTTTATCATAATGAAAATAAAAACAGTGGTCTATACTGTTTTTACGATGTTCTCAAAAGTACCTTTTTTATCGATAATTTTAAGTTGAAAAAGTTGATTTTGAACTTTGTTTAACATTTCTGCTGATGGTGATTTTTGAGACCATTCTGTCAATGACAACCATTCTTGAATATCTTCAATTTTTTGATGGAATTTTAGAGCCAAAGTCTTGTCAATACTAGGAATATCTTTGAACTCCTCTGTTGTTTGATTAATGATGGAAAGAATTTTTGAAATAAGGTCGGGATTTTTTTCTAAAACTTCTTCACGAACCGCAATTACAAAACAAGGCCAAGGTGTAGGACAGTCAGCAACTCTGCGGAACATACCTTTATCAACTAATGGTTTGGTCATAAAACGTTCCCACATGAAATAATCAGCGGTTCCGTTTGTCAAAGCTTCGACTGCGCCATCAATTGTATTTACGATTTCGAACTGAAGATTCTCTGTTTTCCAACCTTGATTATTGGCATTGACATACGCCATTAATTGCGAGCCAGAACCCAATCTAGAAATCGCTACTTTGGTGTTTTCTAAGTCGGCTAATGTTTTGTAATTTGATTTTTCTGCCACGTGAATCCCCCAAATTAAAGGGCTTTCTACATATACCTGAACTATTTTACTCGGATTTCCGGCAACGATATCTTTTACGATTCCTTCGGTTAGAATTACGGCAATATCCGTTTCGCCTTCACGAAGCATTTGACACATTTTTCCGGTTCCTTCGGGAACATCAGTCCATTGTAAATCGATATTTTGGTTTTCGAAATCTCCGTTTTCTATTGACAAATACCAAGGAAGATTAAAATGTTCCGGAACTCCGGCTATTTTTATTGTTTTCATTATAGGTTGGGGTTTTTTATTTCGTACGAATTCCAAGCAACGCCGTCTTCCATGTATTGTTCGGTCATTTTCAGTCCAATTTTTTCTACTATTCCTTTTGATGATGAACCTTAGTTTATTTCAAATAAAGTTTCGGCATCGGGAAGCAGTATTTTTCTTAGTAAAAATCGGTCCGTTTCTAAAATAAGATTCATGCTTTTATTGAAAATTTGATGTTGAACGGTTTAGCCCTGATCGAAACGGCATCCTTTTGTGCTGTCATTGCGAGGAACTCAGCAATTTTTAGACAGCATAAAAGATACAGTGTAGAGCAGGAATCAGCTCCAAAATAAAATGAACTTTCTATTATTGATTCGCTAATTTATCCAAGGCGTAAGCAATCAATTCATCGACTGCTTTGTAAGGATCTGCACTAAAAGTTCCCGAAGCACGGTTGGCAATTATCGCGTTTAATGACAATCCATGATGTCCTAAAAGTGCCGAAAGCCCATAAATTGCTGAAGTTTCCATTTCTAAGTTTGTGATTCGGTTGTCACCAAATTCAAAATTATCCATTTTAGCATTCAATTCTTCATCTTGAATATTCAATCGCAATACACGGCCTTGAGGACCGTAAAAACCACCAGCTGTTGCGGTAATTCCTTTGTGTATTTTATCGCTTTCGAATATTTTTTCTAGTTTTTTGGAACAAGCAATCACGCATGGTTTTCCTTTACTCAAATCCCAATTGGTGTGTTTTACAAAAGCATCTTCCATTTCAGGAATCGAAACTTCGTCGATCAAATAGGAGCGCAGCATGTTGTCTAATCCCAATCCAAATTTTGCCATTACAAAACTATCTACCGGAATATCCGCTTGTAAAGAGCCTGAAGTTCCAATACGAATAATGTTCAAAGAAGTCAGGTTTTCTTTTGGCTTACGGGTTTGCAAATCGATATTGACTAAGGCATCGAGTTCGTTGATAACGATATCAATATTATCTGGACCAATTCCTGTAGACATTACCGTAATTCGTTTGCCTTTAAAAATCCCGGTTTGGGTTTTGAATTCTCTTTTTTGAGTCGAAAATTCGATGCTGTCAAAAAATTGAGTGATTTTCTCCACACGATTTTGATCACCTACAAAAATGATATCGTGTGCAATATGTTCTGGTTTTAAATTTAAATGGTAGACGCTACCGTCAGGATTTAATATTAATTCGGATGATTGTATCATTGTTTTTTTTTAATTTTAAGGATTAAAGTTGCTCCACTGAACACTAATTATTGAATACTTTTTCTAGCCTCCAACACGTTTTACTTTAAAGCCTTTTTCTTTTAGAATAGCCATTATTTTATCGCGATAATCCCCTTGAATGATAATAGAATCGTCTTTGAACGTTCCGCCAACACTCAATTTGATTTTGATTTCTTTGGCCAAAATTTTAAAATCTTCGTCGGTTCCTTCATAACCCTCGATTATAGTGGTTGCTTTTCCTTTTCGTTTTTCGAATTTGCAAATCATAGGTTCTTTTTGAATGTATAATTCGTGCGCCACTGCTTCGATAGGTCCTTCAGGTAATGGTTCGTGATCAGGAAAAAGATTTTTTAATTGGTCTTGTAAGTCCATAGTTTATGTTTTAATACTGCTTTCATGTCGTTTTAATGGAACGCAGATAATGCGGATTTAAATCAGTGTTATCCGTGTTCAATTTCTCTTTCAATCTATCAAAGCTGCTCTTTTAGTGCTTCAATGTTGAACAAAAAGAAAAAAAGACATTAAGTAAACTCAATGTCTTTTAATTACTAGACGTAAAATTAAGAATTATTTTTTGATTAATCCTAAATCTACTAAGCGTTCATATAAATAGGCCCCCGCAGTAGTGTCTTCAAATTGTTTTGGATGTTCATCATCAATACAGTTTTCCAAACAATCTAATTTCATGTCGCTTATCGGATGCATAAAAAACGGAATAGAATAACGGGAAGTTCCCCATAATTCTCTTGGTGGGTTGACTACTTGATGAATAGTAGATTTCAATTTGTTATTCGTATGACGTGATAACATATCCCCCACATTGATAACTAATTCATCCGATTCAGCAATGGCATCAATCCATTCTCCGTTGTGCTTTTGTACTTGTAGTCCTTTTCCTTGGGCTCCCATCAATAAAGTAATCAAATTGATATCACCATGCGCAGCAGCACGAATCGCATTAGCCGGTTCAGCTGTGATTGGTGGGTAATGTATAGGTCGTAAGATTGAATTTCCGTCTTTGGCATACTGGTCAAAATAAAATTCATCTAAGCCAAGGTGTAAAGCCAAAGCTCTTAAAACATAAACGCCAGTTTTTTCTAGCATTTGATAGGCTTCTTTACCTACAGCATTAAAACGGGGAAGTTCTTTTACTTTAACGTTTTCTGGATACTCAGCTTCATATTTTGAATCTGCAGGCACATATTGTCCAAAGTGCCAAAACTCCTTTAAATCTCCTTCTTTTCTGCCTTTGGCGTGCTCTGTTCCAAAAGAAACATAACCTCTTTGTCCTCCAATTCCAGGGATTTCATAACTACGTTTTGTTTCTAAAGGTAATGTGAAAAATTTTTTGATTTCACCATACAATTCGTCAACCAACTGGTCGTCTAAAAAATGTCCTTTTAACGCTACGAAGCCAATATCCTCAAAAGCACTTCCGATTTCATTTACAAATTTTTGTTTACGTTTCGGGTCATCCGAAAGGAAATCACGCAAGTCAACACTAGGAATGTTTTGCATAGTATATAATTTTTTAAAACTTGGAGAAGCATTCACTTCTCTACAAATGTAGAAAAATATTTTAAATTAAAGTCAAGGTTAAACCATACTCCAATTATCTTGTCAAATACTTATTGAGAATAGCAATTAATTGACCTTTATAACTTGATTTTGCAATATAATTAGTGCATTCAGAACGAATTGTTTTCTATCTCCAGCAAGTCCAAAAGCTAATTTTGTAGTGGTGAAATACGAAGATTTTGTGCAGATGAATGAGATAATGGCATAGTTAATTATGATTTATTGTATGTAACTGTAGCATATTTATTTATAGTAGTTTGCTTTTATCTGTTGTTAGTGTAAAATAAATGTCTTTTATTCTTAGTTTGTTGTGACCAATTAAAGGAATTTTATTGGTTACAATTGTATCGTTTATTTCTGTTCCGGTACTCTCTAAATCATATAACCAAACATTATCTTTAGTGTTGATAATAATACAATGTCTTCTACTTACTGCATTTGAACCTGATACTTGAATGTCGTTTTGATTGTATTCTTCTCTTCCAAATTTTAAGATTGGATTATTGAATGAATTTGGAGTGTCTATTTTATTGTTAGTTTCTAATATTGTTATTGTATTTTCTTTCAAAGTGTTGAATTGAAAGTCCATAAATAGTAGTTTTGATTTTAATGCTGGTTTCTTCTTAAAATTATGGCTCAGTTCTTCTTCGGTAACCACAGAGAGATTATATTCAATAAATGGATTGTCTTTTTGTTCTGATTTTGATTTTGGAGGAATTGATTTACCATTACTATTTAACACAAAAGCAATAAAATAATTATTTGCAAAACAAGGTAAAGATGGATTTGCTTCCATAATCATTTTGGAAAGTTCCATTGCTGTTTCGTATCTTTCTGTTTCGTAATAACAACGAATTAATAGATTATACGCTTCATAATCTGCTGGGTTTCTATGAAGATGGTCTGATAATAATCCTATTGCAATTGGATATTTTTTTACTTCTAAATTAATCCAACCCAAGTCTTTTTGAACGTCTAATCTCGGATTGAGTTTCAATGCTTTCTCATAAAAACTTTTTGCTGCATCAATCTTTTGAATTCTTAAATTGTATTTACCTAACGCTAGTAATACTGCAACATTGTTGTCGTATTGTTTGTGAGCTAGTTCTAAAAATTTTAAAGCATTTCGCCACTTGTTGGTTTTTAAGGCTTTATCGGCTAATGCTATTAATTCGGCTGCTTTTAGATTGTCTTTGTTGAATATAATAGGAACGGATTTGGCTTTTAAAGCTTCTTCCAATTCAATCATAAACTGAAATCTTAGTTCTGGTGTTTTATTGATTGCTTTTAAAATTATTTCTTGTTGCCAATTTGGAAGTTGTAGTATTGGAAAATCTGCTGATTGGTGTTTTTCAATGATTTCTTCTCTCGATAAACCGGAAAATGGATTTTGTTTGGATAATAATTCCATTAACGTAACTCCTAAAGCATAAATATCAATTCTTGGATCATTTGTACTATCTACATCCCAGCTAAAAGCTTCTGGGCTCATATATGCTCTTGTACCAATGTTTTTGTTTGCTACACCAAAATCAGCAATTTTAATTGTTCCGTTTTGAGAGAAAACAATATTATCTGGTTTGATGTCGTGATGAATTATACCTTTTTTATGAATTATTCTTAAACACGAAGCTAATGTTTGTATCCATTCAATTGTTTCTGAAGTAGTAATTGAATTGGAAGATAATTTATCTCTTAAACTACCACCTGAACAATATTCCATTACTAAATATAGTACTTCGTCTTCCCAAAAATGATGGTAATAGGTAACAATATTGGGATTGTCGAACTTTGAAATTGTTTCAATTTCGTGGATTATATCTTCTTGTTCTGATTTGTTCGTATTTAATAATTGCTTGATTGCCACAAAGCGATTTGAAACTTTTTCTTTCGCTAAAAACACCTTGCCAAATCCACCGTTGCCAAGGTCTTTTATAAAAGTATATTTGTTATCGTAAAGCTGCATTGTTTATTATTTATACTATATTGTTTTGTTTGAGAAAGGTAACTTAATATCTAATTTATAAAAGCCAACATACTTTTTTAATGGATTTACTGTAAAATTAATGTTTACAAAATCTTCATTCCCTTCATTCAAGTTTGGATAGATAATCAAGCAGTCAATATTTTTATTGTAATCAACTTTCAAAATATCATATACTTCTTTTAGTCGAGCATATCCTGCCACTTGCCTAATATCTTCTTTGTTTATTTTTCTATCAGTATATTGTGGTTTATATTTAGCATCAACTACCATAAAAATATTTTCTCTTTTAGAATTAATTAAAAAATCTAGTTCTAAGTAATTAATGTTTTTATGATAGATTACCTCATTCTTTTCGGGAAAACGCTGTTTTAGTTTTGCGAATACATATAATTCAAATAGTTTACTCATATCAATCCAAAATGGTGGTGTTTGAATTTTAGTTGGATTGATTTCTGAAATGGTATAACTATATCTTTTGAGTATCAGTTTTGCTAATTTCAATGCTTGTTCGTATTCTTTGTATAGTGGATTTGGTTTTATAGTTTTTAACTCTTCTACTTGAACTTCATTATCTACTTGAATAAAAGCTGGTTGAATATAATTAAACAAACTATTTAAAGCTGATGTATCAACACTTCTAAAATTTTGAATGGCTTTTTGGGAGAATAATAATGCTTTCTTTAGAACTTTATTTTCTATTGAATTCAGACCAAATTCTTCATATTTACAATAACTGTATAGTATTTTGCTTTTTGTATGATTGTTCTTGATAGTAGCATTTACAAGAATTTTACCTTTAACTTTAGCATTAAGATTTTTTACAACAGGATAATATGTTTTCTTTAATCCTTTTTGGACTATTCTTTTAAGTAAATGAAGGTATTGAACCACCAACAATGGTGATAATAAATCTTGTTTTTGGTCTATTGTAATTGTAGGTTTATCAAAATATATTTCACATAGATGATCTAAATGATTAAGATTTTCAGTTTCCTTTAAAGCCTCAAGCAACATTTCTAGATAACTAACTTCAATATTGTTTTTGTTAACTTTTGGTTCAATATATATCGATAGTTCATTTTCTACAATCCAATCAACCCCAACAAAATATGATGTTTGAAACTCATAATCATCAGTTATTTTGTTGTAATCTATTTGAAAACAAACTGACTTATTTTTCTTTTGCTTAAATTCCTTACTGTAAGGTTGCTTATTTAATATAGGATGATGCTTTGAAATATCTTTATCCAAAGCTTTTGGTTTTTTATAGCCATATTGTTCTCCTACAATTATCATAACAATAAGTTGTTTATGAAAGTTTCGGCAGATTGTTTTAGTATTCCATCTTTGATATACTCTTTTAAAATTGGCTTAATTTCATATTTAAGGCGAGTAACAAAATCTATATCTTTCGTAATAAAATAACTGTGACCTAACCAAACATCCTCTGGTCTAAATTCTTCTGATAAATACTGAGACTTCACAAGTATTATTTCTTGATTTTCAACATATTCATCAAAGTTTGCAATAAATAATTCGGATACTTTTTTGAAATAATCAGCTTCAAAATTTTCATCATCTAAAATCTTTGGTAATATATCTACAAAAGCAAAACGTCTTCTTATTGCGTAATCAATATGACCAACGCTTCTGTCTGATGTATTCATCGTTCCTATAATCAACAAATTTGGAGGAATAACTAAAGAATTATCCTCATCAATATCATACATACTTTCTACTTTTTCGCCACGATATTCTAATGCATAAATTAATTCACCTAGTACAGCAGGTAAATTGGCTCTATTGATTTCATCAATTATAAGGATGTATTTTTTTTCCTCTGACAGCGAAACAACTTCATCATATTTTAGTTTATTATCGTCTATATATTTTTTAAATAATTCTAAAATTTTAAACCAATAGGTAGCTAAACTTTTTGCAGTCTTAGTCAATGTTGCAAGCTCTTTGACTTCCCTTCTTTGGGTAATACCTGCTAAATACATTTTTAATAAATCTGATACAGGAACACCACCATCTACTTCCCAAGCATCTGAATTATAACGTATGCTATTATCTGTAATTCTACTAATGTATACTTTTGGAGTAATCATTAATTTTTCATCATTCTCATCTAAGTAGTTTAATAGATATTCTTTAAAATCATCTATTGTAGATTGTACCCAATTTTCTATCGCTACAAACTTAACTGTATCACTTGATGACAACTTCCAATTTTCAGCTGCAAGTTTTGCAAACTTTGCCAAAACTTTATTTTCAGTAATGTACTCGATTTTATTATCCGTACTCTTTGCTGTTATTCCTCTTACGAAATCCTCATATGAATAAGCTGGATGAAACTGTATCAATTTGAATTGATCTGTTTCTTCTAACCGTTTTTTCTGTACTTTTTTATCGGATGAAATTTCATTATAAATCAATAGTTCAGCCATATCCTTAGCTGTAAATGTTTTACCCGTTCCTGGAGGACCTTGTAAAATAAGTTGCTTTTTTTTAGTAAGTATATCTATTAGATTTATATTTTGCATTGAAATTTTGTTTGAATTGTTTTTTCCGCTAAAGATGATTTGATAAGGTAGAAATTGTAATTTTAAATCTTGAATAATTTCATCAAAAACAATATCGTCAATTGAATACTCTAAATTATTTTTTAAAATTTTAATTTTCTTTCCAAACAACACATAGTCATCGTGACTTGGGTTTAATAGCATATTTCTGTTTCCAATTACAAAATCATACGTTGGTATTAGAGTTCTAATTTTGCTTTCATTAAGTATAAACGCATTCATAAATGGTCTCATATACTCAACCGGTGACATGTCATTAGCAAATTGAACATATTGGGAATTAAAACCTAAACCATATCGTAATTCAAGTGTATTAGTATCTAAAGCGATATGATATTGAATTTCTGTTCCACCACCTTCATTTATTGCCCAATCTCTACCAACATTTTTTTTATTAAAAGTAAATAAAATACCGCGTTTTGGACTTTTTCCTAATTTAGCCAGTTCTTTCCGTTTACTACCAAATTCATTACAAAACGAACCTAATCTTAATATTGGTCGCATCAACTAATTCTTCAAATTCTTTGAATTTCATTTCTTTTATTTAACTATTCCTAATACTATAAGTCTACACGAAAAACTATATCAAATGCCTAACCATTATCTTCTTAAACTTCTTACCAAAACCTAGTATAATAGCTTCGTTGTTTTTGATAATTAATTCTCCTTTTTGAAGGCCAGCAATGGCTTGTTTTATTTCAACTAAATCGTTTCCTGATACACCATACATATCTTTTAGCACTGCATCGTTAATGGATTGCTGCTTCATTATCAATGGATATTGTGCATTTGCATAGAAATCAAAATGTTTGCTTTTGTAAGCATCCATATTTTGAGTTGCCAAAATAATACTCATTCCTTTGTTACGACCTACTGCAATCAAATCACGAAGTGGTTTGTTGTCAAATCCTAACATATAGTGTGCTTCATCGATGATTGTGAAGTGTCTTAGTTCTACTTTTTCTTTGTCATTGGCTTGAACTGGAAGATTTTCATAGATGGAGTTTAACTTTGATACTATGAAATAAACAATTGCTTTGCCGATTGGACCTTCTTTTGGAAATTTATCCATTTTTACAATAAAACTATTTCCTATCAAATCAATTCTATCATCGTTTAGGAATAGATTAGCACGTTCTAATTGACTTAAAACCGATTTTACACTATCCATTCTTTCACGTTCGTTTTGTGGCTGTAAATCGGTGTAATTTTCTATTAAAGTTGTAAAATTGATTGGTTTCCCTTTTGTGTCTTTATACCCATTGATTATAGCTTCTGATAGCCTATTACTCATATTAGCACTAATTTTTGCACTATCAATAGCTAATAATGCATTTGCCAATTCTGTTGAATATAAATTGATTTCGTTTTGGGTTTTACCTACAAAATCTTTGAAAGGTGTAAATGGTAAAGGTTCTACCATTGGATCTAAAATAGCGGAACGGTTTACTTCAAAATGTTGCAGCCAATCATTATTTGCTATATCTGAAAACTCCCCTTTGTAATCGAAGAAAAGGAAATTAACTGGGTAATTACTTTCTACTGAAAGCGAACGCATTTCGTTCATTAAAACAGCTAAAAGATTTGATTTTCCTGAACCTGTTGAACCAGCAATTAGAATTTGAGTATTGGTTACATTTTTGCTATTCATATCTAAATACGCATTAATGTCTCCATCATAACTACCAATATTTAAGTTTAATAATGGTATTTGCCCTGCTTTAACTGAAGCAGTTGTACTAACTTTTAGCCATTCGTGTAATGTATCGCCTTTCATCAGCATATCAAAGCCTCTGAAAATTTCCGCATTAACCACTTTACTTTTTGTAATGTTATCTTCCCAATTTATATCTAAATCGTGGTATCGTAATTTAATCATTGAAGACAGCATTCCATTTAGATTGTGAACCGTAAATAGTGTTGGATGAATACTGTTTGAAGACATTTGAATATTCAATACTTCCTTATTACGTTTCTCATTATCAGACAATCCCGCAATTAAACAAATACGCATTAGTTTTGCATTACCCTTTGGAGTAACATTTTTATGATTATCGGTATACTGTTTTAAATTGATGTGTTTTTCTAAACGCTCTCGTAAATCATTCATTTTTGAATTCAATACTTCTGCTTGACGTAATCCTGTTTCTATAGATGCCATAACTGTTCTGTATTAATTAGGAAAATAGCCTTCTACTACCTTTGTTAATTGGTTTTCCTTATCTCTAACCAATGTGAATTTTTTTGAGATAAAATTTTCTATTTTATCCAAATCAACTGACTTTCTTATTTCACTATCGGTACTTAACAAAATGGTTTGATGTGATAGTTTAGGAAAGTAATTTTCGAGTAATGAAGCTCGACTGCTTTCATCTAAATATCCAAAAACAGTATCAATCATAACTGGTGGATTGTAATCCCCGAAATAATGCAATGATTTTAACAGTACCTGGATTATAATTTGTTTTGATGCTGCATTTAATTCATCAAGGTATATTTCATTTCCTGCTTTGTGAAATATTTTGAATGAAAGGTTACTTAAATCTTCTGACAACAGCACTCGATCAATTTGATTTTCATATACTACTAAAGTTGTATTTAAATCGTTTTTCATTGCCTCCTCAATACGTGCTTTTTTATTTTTTAATAAGGCATTGGAAATATTTGAAAATAATGGACCTAATTTTTTAAGTGTTTCTAGTTTAGGATTTGGTACTTCTTCATCTGACAAATCAAACCTTTTAATTTTTGTATCTAAACGCTCAATCTCTGATTGGTAATTTTTTATTACTTCTTTGAAATCTTTTATTTTTAATTCATTAGCATCATAGCTTTGAATAATATCTTCACTACCACCCATGTCATTTTTTCTTAAATCCAATAATTGAATTTTTAAATTAGGTAATGAAGCTATTTCTTTTTCTAAACTACTTTTTTGTTGTTCGAGTATGTTGTATTGATTGATACTTGACCAACCTAACAATTGTTCAAAATGAATTATATCGTTCTTATCAATAAAATCGTATTCCGTTTCAGTCTTGTTTTGCGCTGATTTTTTAATGATGTAATCAGTAAGTTTTATTTTCTGTTCAGCTGTTAGATCTCCTTTGATTATATTGTGTTCCCTTAAGAATTCTAATACCTTATCTGATACTTTGCTGATGTGTTCTGGCTCAATAAAATCGCTATTAACTTGTTGACTTTTCTCCGAAAGTATCAGCTCAATTTCGTTTTGTACAATTGTAATTAACTTTGGAATGAACACTTGAATTTCAATATCATTAAGGAATTTTTCTGATTGATCTATATATAGTATTTCCTTATTTAAAATATCTTCAATCTTTCTTTCTAGAATTTGAATTTGTTCTTTAATGTTCGCTTGAAGATTTTTACCTTCTTTAGCACTTTCATACAACTCTTTTTGAGCCATAGCATAACTCAAACTTCTATCATATTGCACTTTAGTAGCATCAATTAAGTCTTGGTATTTTTTATGCTCTTCTAAAAGGTTTTTGTATTGAGTTCTTTCTTCTTCAATTTCAATACTTTGTGCAATGTATTCTTGCGTTAGTGTATTTGTTGCATTACCTAATTGAATGTATTTATTGAAACCCATCACGTTCTCAATATTCTCTTTAATCACTCGGTTAAGGTATTCGTCTTTTAATAAATTACCTGCTTCCATTGCATCAAAAAGGAAATACTTACTTAATTCTTGTGGTAGATTAGCTTTTATAATTTTATTTACTTCAGCTTCTTTTTTAACTCTTTCAGCGTGTGGTGTTGCTGTGCCGTAATTAAAAATGTCACCGTTAAGATTAAGCATTACTGCTTCTACTGGATTGTTTTGAGAATTTAACGTATATAATCGCTTGATTATGTATTTATAATCACTGTGCAATACTTTACCCGTAAAGTGAATTTCTAATTCAATTTTGTTGCTACTATTACCAGCATTTTTTGCCCTTTCTCCAGCGTTTTGCAATTTATTGAAGTGTTGCTCGTCTTTTACTTTTAGACCATACAACGCACTATAAATGGCTTGAAACAAGGTAGTTTTACCACCACCATTTTCACCACCAATTAGTATTATTGGCTGCTCTTCGTTTACGGTTAAATCCAAATCGAGTTCACGATAGGTTTTAAAGTTTTTGGCAATTATTTTGGTAATGAGCATAGTACTTAAATTTTGTTTAAAGCTTTTTCGATAGTTTTTTCAATCTTTTTGCTGTCAATATCTTCGTTATTGATTTTAAGATTGTGGAACTCTTTCAATATGTTTTCTTCTAACCATTCAAAGCCTAATCCTTGTTCTTCGCAAAGATTTTTGATGATTTCCATATCGTCTTTACGAATACCAAAATGGATAAATGTTGTATCTAGTCCTTTGTTTATCATAGGTTTATTTTTTTAATCGTTTGATATCTTCTTCAATTTCCTTTAGACTTTGCTCTTTTTCAATTGCAGCTTGTTTTAGTTTGTATTTTTCAAACTCGTTTGCTGATTTTTTTAAAGCTCTATCGTGACTTATTTTACCAGCGTGTGTTAGTAATTCTCTTCCATTGAGTTGCAGTATACCGTCTAATCTTGCAATCCAATCTTTCATATACATAGGAGTTTGTTGTTGTGCCATAGTTTCGGCAAACGCCAAATATTGCTCTACCAATAGTCCTAGTAATTTCATTTCGTTTTCATCAAGATAATTTTTTGCAATACTTACTTCTTGCTTAGTTACCGATTTTGCTGCTGCCTTATCATAAGAAAGCATCCCCATTAATGGCAAACTGGCATCTATTCTTCGATATACTAACTCAGCTGCCGTGTTTTGAGAGATTGCCCAAAGCAATTTATTTTGTACTACTTTGAAAAACGCTATTGTTTTTTCATCCTTTGGATCATAATCAATACTTGTCGTGTAAATGTCCTTTATTTTTTGATAAAAGAATTTTTCAGATAAGCGAATTTCACGAATACGGCTTTGTAATTCATTAAAATAATTCATTGAATTACCCGATTTAAAACGCTCATCATTCAATGCAAATCCTTTAACAATATACTCTTTTAGTCGTTGTGTAGCCCATATTCTAAACTGTGTTCCTTGTATCGACTTTACTCTATATCCAACAGAAATGACAACATCAAGATTGTAATAATTAGGTGCTTTTTGCTGAAATTCGGAAATTCCGAATTTGTGTAAAGATGTTGCTTCGTTAAGCTCTCCTTCTTCAAAAATATTTTTGATATGCTCATTGATGGTTGACTTTGCTTTACCAAAAAGTACCGCCATTTGATCTTGGGTTAACCAAACTGTTTCTTCTTGTAAGCGAACATCAATTTTGATATTACCCTCTTGGTTTTGGTAAATAAGTATTTCGCCAGTGTTCATATTATTACTACTTTTTTAAAATTAGTTTTATTCCGCAGGTTTAAACATATCCCAACCTGCTGTATCTTTTGTATTGGTAATTTTATTGTTGCAATACCACCAAGTTGATATATTATTAGGCGATTTTTCAATTAAAATTCCTCCAATAGTTTTTAACCCCTTGGCATTTCTAACTGTAATAAAATCAACTAAAGCATTGTGTTTTAAATGAGCATTTGCAGGATCACTTCCTGCTGTTTTGGTATCGAATAAACAAGTAACATTAGTTTTACTCAATATTACAAAATCGACATAAAAGAGACTTTGCTTACCCAAATAATCAATATAAGGAACTGCAAAATGTTCTTTGGCTTTCTCACCGTTTTTGTACCACCAATGAAGATATTCTTTATTTTCCTCTAAAAACTCTGCAAACTTAACTTCGGGTTTTGATGCCCTATTATATTCATAAAAAGGTTCCAAAGCGTGTCTTTGTACTGCTTCTTTTTCCTCGTATAATTCATTGTAAATTCTTTCAATTGGCACTTCCCATTGGTAATTTTGAACATCTTTTGTGGCGTTATTTGCTTTTTGATCTTGCATTTCCTGATAACGCTCTTTTGCCTTCTCGATTAACTCAATAAAAATGGGTTGGTTTTGGTCAAACAACATTATTTTAATAGCATCATACTCAATAATACCAAAGTAGTCTTCAAAAAAGTATTTCATACCACCTTCTAAAACAGGAGTACTATCAACTGCTGCATAAGGTGCTGTTAATGCTCTACAAAAATCTTTGAATAATCGTGCCAATTCACTTGGAGTTTTAGCAAAACGTGCCGTTTCAGTAACTAATTTTGTTTGCTCTTCGCCAGTTAATAGTACATTTTCTGGTATAACAATTTCAATAGTATTTATATCTGTGTTTATGAAACGTTTTTTTAATAATTGCTTATTGGTTTCAAAAAAATGGTCTGAACCCATTTCTCTTTTTAATTCCCAATTTAATTCGGCAATTTCATACAATGCTTTTCTAAATTGAGCACCTAAACGATTACGGACTATTCGAGTATTGATATAAGTAGAATTCAATTGAACAGGAATGTAGTTTTCTATTCTACGTGCTTTGTTCATTGTAATATAACTCATATCGTCTTTTACAATTTCAATTTGATTTTTACTTAAATTGGTAAAAACATATCCTTGGTTTAGTAACGGATTTGGATAATGTCTTTGTTCCGGCATACGCAAAATTCTACCTACGGTTTGAATGGTGAACGTTGTACTTTTTAATTCTCTAAAAATCAATAAAACTCCTGCTCTTGGACAATCCCAACCTAAAGCAATGGCTTGTTTGAATAACAAAACCTCGACCATATTATCGGGTTTTTCAATATCCTCAACATTGTCTTTTCTACCTGATAACCAAACTGCCAGTTTATTATTATTGACCGTAATATTGTATTTTACTTCAAGGTTTTGCAATACTACATCAATGTATTTTTCATCATCGGCTGTATTATTATCACTGGTATCGTTAGG
>JAGOJA010000019.1 GCA_017995345.1 Flavobacterium sp. | reverse complement strand
CTTTAGAATAAACCGTTCACAATTTAAAACAAGTATTTTTCATAAATCTATAGAAAGAATGGTAGATGCCAAGCCAATTTATCAAAAAGACATTAAACAGATACTAAGTGTATAACTCAATAAATTATTAACCCTGTATGGTGTAAAAACTATACAGGTTTTTTATCGGTTGGAATCGTCTTAAAAGGGATGGACTTAAAATCCTTAAGAGGCTTTGTAGTAAGTTTTCTAAGCCTGGATTAAAATCATCTTCGGAATAAAAATCCGAAAACAGACTTGGTAGAAATATAATTAACTATAACCATCGTATTAAGAAGCCATTTTTATAGCTTATTTATTATCGAACAACAATGAACTAATATATGAATCGATGAATACACCACTTGATTTTTTTAGTAAAGCCACTTTAATTAATTGTATTTTGGCATTAATGGGTTTGAACATGTTGGCTCAGACCTCGGCAACCACTTCGGGTAAATCACCCTATAAAAACACCTATGTAAAAAATGTATTTGTCACTGAAAATGAATTTCGCAAAGCCCAACTCGATATCATAGCCCCTCCTAGTTTTGAGAAGGCCAAAGAAATATTGCCGGTCCCTTTTTGGAAGGGTCATGATCTTGCAATTGAAATGTATTGGAAAGCTTGGGAACTTGCCTTCAAAAACATTAAAGATCCTGTCAAGGAATCGGGTTTTCTCAATTCCTATATTGACACTGCTTACAATGGGAATCTTTTTATGTGGGATTCCAATTTTATCACACTATTTGCACGCTATGGTTCACGTGCCTTTCCTTTTCAGAAAACGCTCAATAATTTTTATGCCAAACAACATCCAGATGGATTTATCTGTCGTGAAATATGGGGAAATACGGGTGAAGATTGTTTTCAGGAATACGATCCCACTAGTACCGGACCGAACCTGCTTCCCTGGAGTGAGATGGAATATTTTAAACAATTTGGGGAGTGGGAAAGGGTGCATCAGTCCTTTCCTGTATTGGTGGCTTATTACCAGTGGCTTAAATTGAACCGCACTTGGCAGGATGGTTCCTATTGGTCGAGTGGTTGGGGAACAGGAATGGACAATCAGCCAAGAGTGACAAATAATTATAATCCGATATTTTCGCACGGTCATATGACCTGGTTAGATACCTGCTTGCAACAACTTTTTGTAGGGAAGTTATTGGTAGAATTTGGTTTTTATGTGGAGCGTTGGCAGGAAATAGAAGAAATTGAGGATGAAACAAAATCACTAAAAAAACTCATCAAGGAGAAACTTTGGGATCCAAAAACTTCCTTTTTCTATGACAAATATGCCGATGGCAGCCAAGGTTCGCTAATGAGTATTGGTGCTTATTGGGCACTGTGGAGTGATCTACTCAACAAAGAGGAATTAAAAGCTTTTGTTGGTCATCTTTCCGACCCGAAAACTTTCAACCGAAAGCATCCAGTACCATCGATTCCTGCTAATCATGAAAAATATCAGGCTGACGGGCGTTATTGGCAAGGCGGGGTTTGGGCTCCAACAAACTACATGGTGATCAAAGGGCTTCAACGAAATGGTTTCTATAAAGAAGCTTTCGATTTGGCGAAACGTCACCACGAGCAAGTAGCCGAAGTATTTAAAAAGACACATACTTTTTGGGAATATTATGCGCCTGAAGCAACCGAGCCCGGTTTGCTTGCTCGTCCCGATTTTGTTGGCTGGACGGGTCTAGTGCCTATTTCAGTGCTTTTTGAATCGCTTTTTGGGATTAATGCTAATTATTTAAAGAAAACGATCGAATGGCGTGTTAACCTTACTGAGGAACATGGGATCGACCGTTATCCGATTGGTCCTGAAGGGATGCTTTCGTTGAAATGTGCGGCTCGTAGTTCGGCAAAGCAACGGCCAACGATTGAAATTAAATCGAATCTCGAATTAGTCCTTTTACTTAGTTGGGAAGGTGGTTCAGAAACTATTCAGCTTCATTCTGGATTAAATAAAATATAATTACTTTATTATGATTTGTAAACCCCTATTGGTAACAGCTATTTTCGAAACTTATTTTGGTAAAGCTTTTTGAACTAATTATTTAAGTAGGAGCTAAGATAATAGGGAGTCAGATTGATTAAACTCATTAATTACAAAAAAATAAATTTTAAAATGCTGCTTATGAAAAGCAAAAAAATAATATTTGCACTCTCCATTGTTATAGGTTTAGTAGTTGTTTTGGTCTATTCTTTAGGAAAAAAAGAAAAAATAAAAAGAAATGATACTTACACTCAATATGTTGATCCATTAATTGGTTCAGGAGGTCATGGTCATGTTTTTGTTGGGGCAAATGTTCCTTTTGGTTTTGTGCAATTGGGTCCTACTCAGCTTGATGGAGGTTGGGATTGGTGTAGTGGCTATAATTATTCCAGTAACGTAATAGCAGGTTTTACACATACCCACTTAAGTGGCACTGGTTGTGCTGATTTAAACGATATATTACTACTTCCTTTTACTGGAAAAACTAATCTTACTCAAGCGTCCTATCATGATTTAAAGAATCCTGAAAGTGCCACAAAAGAAGAATTGGAGAACAGTTATGGTTCTTTATTCACGCACAAGAACGAAGTGGTTAAACCAGGATACTATGGTGTGTTCTTAGACAGGTATAAAATAAAAGCGGAATTAACCGCTTCCGAAAGAGTAGGTTTTCATAAGTATTCTTTTAAGCAAAATGACCAGGCTCGTATACTTCTAGATCTATCAAATGGTCTTGGGGAAGATGTGTCTACAGCATGTTTGATAAAAAAAACCGGGAGTAAAACCCTTGTAGGATATCGAAATTCTAAAGGTTGGGCAAAAGATCAACGTTTGTTCTTTGCAATGGAATTCTCAGAAGTAATTTCAGGTATTGCACTTTATGACAGTATTGCAATGGTAAAAGGGTTTCAAAGCAAAGGAAAAAAAATAAAAGCAGTGCTGGATTTCAAAACGAAAAAAGGGAATCAAATATTAGTGAAAGTTGGACTTTCCCCAGTAAGTACTGAAAATGCCATTGAAAACATCAAAGCCGAAATTCCAGATTGGGACTTTCATAAAATCGTTGACAAGGCAGATAAAAAATGGAATACTGAATTAAGCAAAATCGTTGTTGATGCTGATACAAAAAAAGTGTTTTATACATCATTATATCATACCATGATTGCTCCCTCTATTTATAATGATGTTAATGGAGATTACCAAGGCGCAGACAAAAAAACGCATAAAGCTACTGGATTTACTAATTATACCACTTTCTCATTATGGGATACCTATCGTGCTTTACATCCATTGTATACCATAATTCAGGAAGACAAAATTAATGACATCATTCAATCATTTCTGGCTATTTATGATCAGCAAGGTAGGTTGCCTGTATGGCATTTGATGAGTAATGAAACGGATTGTATGGTAGGAAATCATTCCATTCCTGTAATTGTAGACGCATATTTCAAAGGGTATAGAGGATATGATGTGGAACATGCTTTTGAAGCCATGAAGAAAACGGCGACATCTGATCGTCGAGGATTAGACTATCTGAACAAAATCCAGCATATTCCTGCGGAATCAATAAATGGATCAGTAGCTATTGCATTGGAATATGCAATTGATGACTGGTGTATAGCCCAAATGGCAAAAGACATGAAAAAGATAGATGACTACGCTTATTTTACAAAAAGAGCTGAGTTGTATAAGGAGTATTTTGACAAAACTACCGGATTCATGCGTGGAAAAAAGAAAGATGGCAAATGGACTGAGCCTTTTAATCCATTATATTCTGATTATGATAAAACCGATTATGTAGAGGGTAATGCCTGGCAATATGCCTGGTTGGTTCCGCAAGACCCAATGGGTTTGATTGCGCTGTTTGGAGGAGATGAAAATTTTACAACTAAATTAGACGCCTTATTTGATCATAAAGAAAAAATGGCAGGACCAGCAATTCCAATTGATATTTCCGGATTAATGGGGCAATATGCCCATGGAAATGAACCAGGACATCATATTCCATATTTATATGTTTATGCAGGAAAACAATGGAAAACTGCAAAAAGAGTTCGTGATATTTTAGAGCAATTCTATACCGCTAAACCCGATGGAATTTGCGGTAATGAAGATGTTGGACAAATGAGTGCCTGGTATGTGCTGTCTTCTATGGGATTCTATGCTGTAAATCCAGCCAATGGGATTTATGTGCTAGGAAGCCCTTCAGTAAATGAGGCTGTTATTCATTACAAAGCAGGTATTTCGTTTAAGATGAAAGCCGTAAATAATAGCAAAACGAATGTTTATATCCAAAAAGCAGAGTATAATGGGAAGCCCTACACAAAACCATACATTACTCATAATATGATTGTAAAAGGAGGAGAACTTAAATTGTTTATGGGAAATAAACCTAAAATTGAATTTGGAAAAAAAGAAGAAGATCGTCCGAAATAAAAAGTGTATTTTTCATAGATTTAGATACACAGTCTATCAGAAATCAACATAGTTTATTACTAAAATAAAAAAAACAAAAAAAAATGAAAAAAACCTTATTACTATTGCTGATTTTTACGGGTATTTTATCCCATGCTCAACAAGCAGAAAACATTATTATCATAACAACAGACGGACTAAGATGGCAGGAACTCTTTGAAGGAATGGATCCGGCGATTGCCAAAGATCGAAAATTCAATCAAGGTGACAGCACTTATATTTTTAAGAAATTCTGGAGTGAGAATGTCAACGAACGCAGGGCCAAATTGATGCCTTTTATCTGGTCAGAAGTTGCTTCAAAAGGGCAATTATACGGTAGCAGAAATTATGCTAATAAGGTAAATAATGCTAATCCACACTGGTTCAGTTATCCGGGTTATAGTGAGATAATGACGGGTTATGGCGATCCGGCCATTAATTCGAATGAGTATGAAGCGAATCCGCATGTCACCTTATTGGAGTTTTTAAACCAGCAGCCCAAATTGAAGGGGAAAGTAGCTGCTTTTGGTGCTTGGGAAGCATTTGACCGCATTTTAAATGAAAAACGAAGCGGCATACCAGTAGTTTCAGCTTTTGACAAAGTAGGAGGGAATAATCCAACTGAAAATCAAAAATTGATCAATAGCATGCTCGCTGATTCTTATAAACCTTGGCATACAGACGAGTGTTTTGATGTGTTTACGCAGTACGAAGCTATGGAGGAATTGAGAGTGAATAAGCCAAAAGTATTGTATGTCGCTTTTGGAGAGACAGATGAATGGGCACATGCGGGTCAATACCGTTCTTATTTGGATGCGGCTCATCAGGTTGATGCTTGGATTAAGCAAATTTGGGGTTTTGTACAAAATGACCCTAAGTATAAGAATAAGACGGCTTTGTTCTTCACGACAGATCATGGTCGCGGTGATATAATAAAAGAGGAATGGACAGATCATGGCAGTGATATTCAAGACGCATCCGAAATCTGGTTTGCGGCTATGGGACCTGGAATTAGTGGAAAAGGAGAGATAAAAATGGAAGGACAGCTCTATCAACAACAATTTGCTCAGACTATTGCAAAACTTATGGGTTACACTTTTAAGGCTGAGCATCCTATAGCTAAAGAAATAACAGAAGTATTGAAAAAATAACCTTTTATTGATCTTATTTTATTGCTAAATGGTAGTTGAAACTCGGTAGAGAATTATCAATTATGAGTTATAAATGGTGTTAGAATGAGTTGTTTTAAATATTTAAAAAAAAAAAGACCCTTGATGTAATTTCGATGTGTTTGTCATTTTGGTGAGAAGTGAATAGTTTTTTATTTAGGAGCTGTTCCTTAATCACCTATGGACGGGACAGGTGAAAAAGAAACAAATAAACAAGCATAACTATTTTTATCCTTAAAATCATCGTTAGTATTCTTCCTATAGATGCCCAGGCTACCTATGCTGAACACGCAACATTGGGATAACTCCTTGCAAACAAGGCTAAAATTCTGGATAGTACCTCTATGGTTTTCCAATGGAGCAAGCTTTGCCTATTGCAATGATTTTGGGAACCCTAGTAGATCCAATGGCCACTTTGTTGAATGCTAATGGTGATTTGGTTTCTGCGATGATTATAACGCGAATTTCTGAAGAGAAAAAATGGTTTTAGGAGAAATTAGTGGCTTGATTTGAGTTTGGTTTTAAAGATGAAATTGTAGAGACAGCATGTTTTATTCTTCTAAAATTTTAAATTAGCACTATTAAAAAATATTTTTAAGAACGTTTTTTTTAAATATTACATAATTAATAGCTGGTTTTTTAGTGAATTCTTTTTTTGTTTAATAAAAATAAGTTTTTTTTTTGGTGAGCTGGAAATTAGTTATACATTAGCAAAATAATTAATAGAAAAAAAGCAACAATATGTTGAGTAACCGATTTTATTTTAGCAATTCTTATTATTTCTTCTGGAAAGTAGAAAGGGATTGTTGTATGGTTATTTGATTATAAAATTAAATTGACATTATAAATATACAATCCCGATGAAAATCGGGATTTTTTTTGCTTAAAACTTTGGAAAAATGAATGAAATAATTGGAATACAAGGTATAGCGGGGTCTTTTCATCACCAGGTGGCGCAGGAATATTTTGATCAGAATGTAGTTCTAGATGAATGTTTGTCGTTTGAAGAGTTAGTAGATCATCTGCTTGCAGGCAAGTCAGATCAGGCGGTTATGGCGATAGAAAACTCTATTGCAGGGCCAATAATACCAAATTACGCTTTGATAGATAAAAATAATTTGCACATTATAGGAGAGCATTATTTGAATATTTCCCAGAATATAATGGCGTTAAAAGACCAGAAGATGGAAGATATTTTAGAAGTACATTCTCATCCTATGGCACTTTTACAATGTATGGATTTTTTAAAAAAATATCCAAATATTAAATTAGTTGAAGACAAAGATACTGCCGAAACGGCCCGCAGGATCCAGGCTCAGCAGTTGAAAGGAATTGCGGCAATTGCCAGCAAAACAGCTTCTGAAATGTATGATTTGGAAATTTTGGCTCCAAGTATTCAAACGATTAAAAACAACATGACGCGTTTTGTGATTATCAAAAAGGAAAACTCCTTTGTTCCAGAAAACGAAATCAATAGGGCATCTGTCAAATTCGAATTGGATCACAAACGCGGAAGTTTGGCTGCGGTTTTGAATGTAATGAGTGATTGCAAATTGAATCTAACTAAGATTCAATCGTTGCCAAAAATAGAAACGCCTTGGAAATATTCCTTTTTTGTGGATGTTACCTTCGAAAAATATGAAGATTATGCAAAAGCAAAATCGTTGTTGCTAATCATGGCCGAATATTTTAAAGTATTAGGCGAATATAAAAACACAAAAGAGTAAAGTTTCCTAGCCCCAAAAGCGGGAATTAGATGCAGGACTGGTTTAAAAAAATTTTAAAATAAGAGCATGATTACAACAGCAAAACGTCTGGATATAATTGAAGAATACTATTTCTCTTCAAAATTGAGAGAAGTTAGACAATTGGCTTCTGAAGGAAAACCAATTATTAATATGGGAATAGGAAGCCCGGATTTACTGCCTTCACAAGCGGTTATTGATGCAATGGTTGCAGCAATGCAAGATGACAATGCGCATCAATACCAGAGTTATCAAGGATTGCCAGAATTACGACAAGGAATTGCTGATTTTTATCAAAACAACTTTCAAGTAGCATTGAATCCAGCTAACGAAATTTTGCCTTTGATGGGTTCCAAAGAAGGGATTATGCACATTTCACTGGCTTTTTTGAATGAAGGAGATGAGGTGTTGATTCCAAATCCAGGGTATCCAACATATACTTCGGTGACGAATTTAGTAGGAGCAGTTCCTGTTTATTACGATTTAAAAGAAAACACAAATTGGGAACCGGATTTTGAAGCTTTGGAAAAACTAGATTTATCAAAAGTGAAAATCATGTGGATAGGTTATCCGCACATGCCAACAGGAGCAAGAGGAAGTTTAGCGTTGTTTTCAACATTAGTGGCTTTTGCCAAAAAACACAATATTTTGCTAGTAAATGACAATCCGTATAGTTTTGTTTTGAATGACAATCCGATGAGTTTGTTGCAAGTAGCAGGGGCCAAAGATGTGGCTTTAGAATTGAATTCTTTGAGTAAAACCTTTAATATGGCAGGCTGGAGAGTAGGAATGCTTCTAGGAAATGCAGCATGTATAGATGCTGTTTTGAAAGTAAAAAGCAATATGGACAGCGGTATGTTTTACGGAATTCAAAAAGGAGCTATTGAAGCTTTGAAAAGTGATAAATTGTGGTTTGAATCGATGAATGCCGTTTATAGAAAACGCAGAATTCTTACCGAACAATTGGCTGAGAAGTTGGGCTGTAAAGTGTACAAAGAAGGAGTTGGATTATTTGTTTGGGCAAAATTGCCAGAGGGGATTACATCATCTGAAAAATTTATTGATGAAATTTTATATAACAAATCTATTTTTATTACACCAGGAACAATTTTTGGTTCTAATGGAGAAGGATACATACGATTTGCATTGTGTGTAAAAGAAGAAAAAATACAAGAGGCGATTTCGAGAATTGCAAATTAAAAATTATGAATTACGAATTTGGAGGTTATAGTGACTTTCGACTTTACAACTTTAAGGCTTTATGACTAATATTTACGTAATAGGAATAGGATTAATTGGTGGTTCAATGGCATTGGACATTAAAACGTTGCATCCGGAAGCAAAAATATATGGGATTGATAACAACGAAACGCATTTGGCGGAAGCTATAGCACTAGGGGTTGTCGATGCAGCGGCTACATTTGATGATTTATGCTATGCAGACTTTGTAATCGTTTCGGTTCCAGTGGATATAGCATTGATTATTTTGCCAAAAGTGTTGAATGTGATTGGAGATCAAACTATTGTTTTTGAAGTAGGTTCTACAAAAATGCCTATTTGTGAAGCAGTAGCTAATCATCCTAAAAGGAGGAATTATATAGCCACGCATCCCATTGCAGGAACGGAATTCTCTGGACCTTCGGCGGCGATAAAAGGATTGTTTCAAGGGAAAACGAATATTATTTGTGAGGTAGAAAAAACAACATTTAAATTACAGGAAAAAGCCTTGGACTTGTTTAAAGCCTTGGGAATGAGGATTCGATACATGGATCCAAAATCACATGACAAACATATCGCTTATGTTTCGCATTTGTCACATATCAGCGCTTTTATGTTAGGGAAAACGGTGATTGATAAAGAAAAGCACGAACAAGATATTTTTGATATGGCGGGTTCGGGTTTTGAAAGTACGGTTCGTTTGGCAAAAAGCTCCCCAGCAATGTGGACGCCAATTTTTAAACAAAACAGGAAACAGGTTGTAAAAACATTAGATGAATACATTTCGAATTTATCCAAGTTTAAAGAATTGTTAGAAAAGGAAGATTACGATGCGATTTACGATGAAATGCAAAGTGTCAATAAAATTAAAGAAATATTAAACGGAATGAACGTAAAGAAATAGGCGGTATCGTTCTTCAAAAATAACTAAAAACTAAAAAAAATAAAATTAGAAAAGATGGAAAACAAGAAAGAAATGAGAAATTGGTTGAATGAATTTAATTTAACTCATCCATTTGTGATCGCAGGGCCTTGTAGTGCTGAGACAGAAGACCAAGTATTGAAAATTGCACATGAATTGAAAGATTCAGATGTAAGCGTTTTTAGAGCGGGAATATGGAAGCCAAGAACGCGTCCGGGTGGATTTGAAGGTGTTGGGGAAATAGGATTGAAATGGTTGCAAAAAGCAAAAGCAGAAACTGGTTTACTAATGGGAACTGAAGTGGCTACAGCGGCACACTGTAAATTGGCTTTGGAGCATGATATTGATGTTTTATGGGTTGGTGCTCGTACAACTGCGAACCCTTTTGCAGTTCAAGAAATTGCTGATACATTAGCTGGAACTAATAAAATTGTATTGATAAAAAATCCAGTAAATCCAGACATGGCTTTATGGTTAGGTGGTGTGGAGCGTTTATATGCTGCTGGAATTAAAAATTTAGGCGTAATTCACAGAGGATTTTCTACGTACGAAAAAACCAAATACAGAAATATTCCAGAATGGCAGATTGCTATCGAATTGCAAAATAAATTCCCGGATTTGCCATTAATCATTGATCCATCGCATATTACAGGAAACCGTGATATGATTCTTGAAGTAACTCAAGAAGCATTGGATTTAAATTATGACGGTATGATCATTGAAACACATACGGATCCAGATAATGCATGGAGTGATGCTGCACAACAAGTTACGCCAGACGCTTTGAAGCAAATTTTCAAAGATTTGAAAGTAAGAAAAGTGAGTGGAGATACAGATGAATATACTAATAAAATGACAAAATTAAGAGCAAATATTGATGTGCTGGATGCTAATTTGTTGGAATTATTAGGAAAAAGAATGAAAGTGGCTGATGAAATTGGTCTAGTAAAAAAAGAGGGTAACGTAGCAGTTTTGCAAAACACACGTTGGAATGAAATCCTTGGAAAAATGATTTTAGAAGGAGAGAAAAAAGGATTGAGTGAAGAGTTTATTCTTAGAATGTTCAAAGCAATTCACCAAGAAAGTATTGGCCACCAAGACAAAATACTTAACGCATAGTAGCACAAGTAGTTGAAAATAAAAATCCCCACATCTTTTATGGCAAAAGTAGTGGGGGTTTTTATTTTGAGAGCACACGAAAAACTTTAAACTTTAAACTTCAAACATCAAACAAAATTTTACCTTTGCCAAATGACAGGACTCGTATACAAATCTACAGGAAGTTGGTACACCGTAAAATCCGAACAAGGTGATTTTATCGAATGCCGTATGAAAGGGAAATTCCGAATCAAAGGAATCAAAAGCACCAATCCTATTGCTGTGGGCGATATTGTGGATTATGAACTCGAAGAGTCATCCGATACCGTTACAGGAACCATCCATACTATTCACGACAGGAAGAATTATATTGTTCGAAAATCAGTCAATTTATCGCATCAGATGCATATTATTGCGTCAAATATTGATCGCGTTTTTTTGCTAGTTACGATAGATAATCCACCAACAACTTTTAATTTCATAGACCGTTTTTTAGTCACTGCCGAAGCCTACGGAATTGAAACAATCTTGGTTTTTAATAAAATAGATACACTTAGCGAAGCTACTTTAGATGAGCAATTGTACATGCAACATGTGTATCAGGAAATTGGATACAAATGCCTGCGCGTTTCTTCGACTGAAATGAAAGGAATTGAGGAGTTGAAAGCAATGATGATTGGTAAAGTGAGTATGTTCTCCGGGCATTCCGGTGTGGGGAAATCTACTCTAGTAAATGCTATGGAACCTTCTTTAGATTTAAAAACAAAAACAATTTCTGAAGCTAGTAAACAAGGACAGCACACCACAACTTTTGCCGAAATGTATGATTTGAGTTTCAATGCCAGAATTATCGATACTCCTGGAATCAAAGGTTTTGGAATTGTAGACATGGAAAAAGAAGAAATTAGCGGCTATTTCCCTGAATTTTTCAAATTGAAAGACCAATGTAAATTCAATAATTGTTTGCATAAAGACGAACCGCATTGTGCGATCAAAGCCGCATTAGAAAAAGATGAAATCGCTTGGTCCCGTTACAGAAGTTACCTTAAGATCCTCGAAGGAGATGAGGAGCATTATCGTACTGATATTCATAATGAAGATCGGATAATTAGTGATAAGAGTAGAGAATAATCAATAATTCATAATTGTTTTGAAAGTAGTAATTCAAAGAGTTTCTCAAGCCTCCGTAACTATCGACGAAAAAATCGTAGCTGCTATCCAAAATGGGCTTTTAGTTTTGGTAGGAATTGAAGATGTCGATTCTCAGGAGGACATCGATTGGCTTGCCGCCAAAGTTGCCAATATTAGAATTTTTGGGGATGAGAATCAAGTGATGAATCTTTCTGTAAAAGACATCGGTGGGGATGTGATTGTTGTAAGTCAATTCACGCTTCATGCCAATACTAAAAAAGGTAATCGTCCATCATATAGCAAAGCTTCAAAACCAGAAGTCGCCATTCCTCTTTACGAGAATTTTGTAAATACATTAGAATTAGAATTAGGAAAAAAAGTGCAAACCGGCGTTTTTGGTGCTGATATGAAAGTGCTGTTGTTGAACGATGGCCCTGTGACAATAATTATGGATAGCAAAAACAAAGAATAAAATGAACCTAAAAAACTCCCAACTCGATGTTGACACTTGGATAAAAGAACACGGCGTTCGCTACTTCAACGAATTGACCAATATGGCGCAGCTTACCGAAGAAGTGGGCGAAGTAGCCCGAATTATTGCCCGCCGTTATGGAGAACAATCCGAAAAAGAAAGCGATAAAAACAAAGATCTTGGCGAAGAACTAGCCGATGTGGTTTTTGTGGTTTTGTGTTTAGCGAACCAAACCGGAATCGATTTGCAAGCCGCTTTCGACAAGAAAATGGATATGAAATCCATTCGTGACAAAGACCGCCACAAAAACAACGAAAAACTAAAATAAATGTGATTTATAAATTATGATTTATAAATGTGGAGTGGTAAATTGCGACTCAAATTATTTGAGTAGAAAGCGAAAGCTATATCTCATAACTCATATTAAAAAAAATGAATTTAAAATTAAGAACGAATTCACAATTCACAATTGATAATTCACAATTAAATATTACTGGTTCAAAAAGTGAAACCAACCGCTTGTTATTATTACAAGCCTTGTTTCCAAATATTACTTTGACCAATACTTCCAACTCAGATGACAGTGAAGTAATGCAAAAAGCATTGAAAGGGAATGAGGAAATTGTTGACATTCATCATGCGGGAACAGCGATGCGATTTCTAACTGCTTTTTTTGCTGTAAACGAAGGGCGTGAAGTAGTATTGACCGGTTCTCAACGAATGACCGAGCGACCTATAAAAGTTTTGGTAGAAGCCTTGGAGCAATTAGGAGCGAAAATCTCATACGAGAACGAAGTAGGCTATCCGCCTATCCAAATCAAAGGACAGAAAATCACAGCCTCGAAGGTTTCTATTCCGGCAAATGTAAGCAGTCAATATATTTCGGCATTGTTATTAGTAGCACCAAAACTGGAAAACGGTATTGAAATCACTTTGGTAGGGGAAATCACTTCGGTTCCTTATATCAAAATGACATTGGCTTTATTGAACGATTTAGATGTTAAAACCAGTTTCGAAGGAAATGTGATTAGCGTTTATCCAAAACAAGAAGTAGCATCGAAAATAATGACCGTAGAATCCGATTGGAGTTCGGCTTCGTATTTTTTTAGTTTGGTTGCTTTGGCCAAAAGTGCTTCTATTTCATTAACCAGTTATAAAGAAACGAGTTTGCAAGGCGACTCTGCTTTGATAGAAATCTACAAACAAATGGGTGTTGCAACACATTTTGAGAATAACAAAATGACTTTGGTTAAACAGACTGGCTTTGAACCTAAAAATTTAAAATTAGAGTTGAATAATACTCCGGATATTGCCCAGACTATAGTTGTTACTTGCCTTGGATTAGGAATTAGTTGTCATCTTACAGGGCTACATACCTTGAAAATTAAAGAAACGGATAGGTTAGAAGCACTTAGAATTGAGCTAACAAAACTTGGAGCAAATATAACCGTTACTAATGATAGCTTGACGCTTGTTGCTTGTAACGAAATCAATCACAATGTTAAAATTGCTACCTATAATGATCACAGAATGGCGATGGCATTTGCCCCATTAGCTTTAAAAGTACCAATAATCATCGAAAATGCAGAAGTAGTTTCTAAATCATACCCTGATTTTTGGGATGATATGAGAAAATTGGATATTAGTGTTACTGAAATCAACTCTTAATTCTCAATGTTTACGGGCTTAAACCTTTATTGCTTTGTTGTTTTGTAACTTTACAACTAAATTAAACAGCAAAACACTTGACAACGCCTATCTCACAGTCGTATATTTGCACACGATTTAGAAGTAGGAACTCAAAACTCGTACTCCATAATCTATAACTCATAATTGTATCAAATGAAATTATCACATTTTCAATTCGATTTGCCAAAAGAACTTCTTGCAGAGTATCCAGCGGAAAACAGAGACGAAGCACGTCTAATGGTTATTGATCGTAAGAAGGGAACTATAGAGCATAAAATGTTCAAAGATGTAATCGATTATTTTGACGAAGGCGATGTTTTAATTTTGAATAATACCAAAGTTTTTCCAGCGCGTTTATATGGAAACAAAGAAAAAACGGGAGCAAGAATCGAAGTTTTTTTACTTAGAGAATTAAATTCTGAACAAAGACTTTGGGATGTTTTAGTTGATCCAGCTCGTAAAATTAGAATTGGTAACAAATTGTATTTTGGAGATGATGACTCATTAGTGGCTGAGGTTATCGACAATACAACTTCTCGTGGAAGAACCCTTCGTTTCCTTTATGATGGTTCTTATGAAGAATTCAGAAAAAAATTAACAGAACTAGGAGAAACTCCAATCCCAAAATATATCTCTAGAGACGTAACTCCTGAAGATGCAGAACGTTACCAGACCATTTATGCTAAAGAAGAAGGAGCGGTTGCAGCACCAACTGCAGGATTGCACTTCTCAAAACATTTATTGAAAAAACTGGAAATCAAAGGAGTTAAATTTGCCGAAGTAACGCTTCACGTAGGTTTAGGGACTTTCAATCCAGTTGAGGTTGAAGATTTATCAAAACACAAAATGGATTCTGAGGAATTAAAAATTACTCAAGAAACGTGTGATATTGTGAATGAAGCCAAAGCAAAAAAGAAACGTATTTGTACCGTAGGAACTACTTCTATGCGTGCAGTTGAAAGTTCAGTATCGTCACAAAACACCCTAAATCCTTTTGATGGGTGGACAAACAAATTTGTATTTCCTCCACATGATTTCACGATTCCAACGTGTATGATTACTAATTTTCACACACCAAAATCAACTTTATTAATGATGGTTTCCGCATTTTGTGGACATGATTTAATGAAAAAAGCATACGCTGATGCAATCGAAAAAGAATATAAGTTTTATTCTTATGGTGACGCCATGATGATTATCTAATCAGCATTATAAGCTAAAAAGAATTCATATAAAAAAATCTCGTCAGTAATGGCGAGATTTTTTGTTTTAACCTGTTCGCAGTTTAATTAGCGTGTGTCTCGCCACGAAAGCGGGTCGGGCTGTACGCTGTGTCTTTATTTTCTTTTACAAAGAAAATAAAGGATGCCGCTTCCATCCCTCACACGATGTTTGGTGTGTAAAAGCGATTTTTGAATAAGTTGAAGATGATAGAAATTTAAAACTGCATTTCAGTTTTGCGCCAAGTTAAATTTGTAAAAACTTTTTAGTCAAGTCGAGTGCAGTCGAGACTCCGCATTGAGTCTCGACTGCGCTCTGCTTTCTATAAACTAGAACTGTTAATCCTAATTTACTTGATATACCAGTCGCACCGTGATATTAGCCGTTTTGTTTTTGGATTGCGTATTAAAAGAACCGCCATAAGAAAAATCTTCCGAAGAGTTTTGCCCTACAATTTGAAAAACACCCATATCCGATTTTTTTAAATTCCCTAAACTAGCGTCGGCATTTTTAGCGATGCTTTTGGCTCTGATACTCGCATCTTTTGTAGCTTCGGCAATCATTTTTATTTTTAACTCAGCCAGTTTTGTATAGTAATATTCGGGAGGCGAAGAATAGAATTCCACACCAGAGTTGATTAACTCACTAGATTGTCTTGATAATTCTTCGATTTTATTTACTTCCTTAGATTGGATGCTCACACTTTGGGTTAAGTTAAATCCTGTGAATATTTGCTGTCTTGTAGTCCCGTTTTCGTTGTAGGTAGTTTCAAAATCTTTATTGAAATTGACTGCTGAAAATACCATTTCTTTTGGCGCAATTCCTTTGCTGGATAAGTAACTTTTAATTTTCTCTCGGTCGGAATCCAATGCGGCATAAGCTTCTTTCAAAGTCATGCTTTTTTTTGAAAAAGAACCGCTCCAAACAATTAAATCCGACACGAAATCCTTTTTTCCCGAACCGGTTACGCTTATGGTATCGTTACTTTTATTTCGATTCTGAAAAGCATTCGAAAATAAATATGAGGAAATTACCACTGCAACGGCAATAATAATAACGTTCAAATTGTTTTTAAGCATAGTTAATAGTTTTAAATTCAATCAAATATAATAAAATAACGGGTTGTTTTTGAATTCAGTATAGTATTTTCAAACTATTTTTATCATACGGTGTTTTAAGTTTGTAGATGTCCTCAATCGGCTAAAATGCTTTTATTGGTTAGTGTTTTTTACTACTTTTACAAAACAAAATACAAATCATGACTTTCGAAAACACCCTTGAATTTGCAAAAAAACTCGATTCACAAGATCAATTACATAAATACCAAGATCAATTTATTTTTCCGCAGGTAAATGGGAAAAAAGTAATTTATTTTACGGGAAATTCATTGGGGCTACAGCCCAAACGCAGCAAAGAATATGTGGATGAGGTGATGAACGATTGGGCAAATCTTGCCGTCGAAGGACATTTTTACAGTGAAAAACCTTGGTGGGATTACCACGAACGATTTGCAAATCCGTTGAGTAAAATTGTGGGTGCTTTACCAACTGAAGTTACCGTGATGAATACGTTAACGGTCAATCTTCATTTATTGATGGTTTCTTTTTACCGACCTACAAAAACCAGATATAAAATCATTTGCGAGGAAAAAGCATTTCCATCAGATCAATACATGTTTCAAAGTCAAGTTCATTTTCATGGGTACAAACCAGAAGATGCAATTGTTGAAATCAAGCGTCGCAATGGGGAGCACAACATTCGCTTAGAAGATGTTGCGGCAAAAATTGAAGAAGTTGGGGAGGAGTTGGCCTTGGTGTTAATAGGTGGTGTGAATTATTACACGGGACAAGTTTTTGATATGAAAACCATAACCGCTGCTGGTCATAAAGCTGGGGCATATGTAGGTTGGGATTTAGCCCACGCAGCAGGAAATATAAAACTGGAGTTGCACGATTGGAATGTTGATTTTGCTGCTTGGTGTAGTTATAAATATATGAATTCAGGTCCAGGAAATGCATCGGGATGTTTTATTCATGAAAAGCATCATAACAATATAGACTTACCTAGGTTTGCAGGTTGGTGGGGACATAATAAAGAACGTCGTTTCAAAATGGAACCTAGTTTTGATCCAATTCGGGGTGCTGATGGTTGGCAAATCAGTAATTTGCCTGTTCTTTCTTTGGCGCCTTATTTAGCAGCTGTAGAAATGTTTGATGAAATTGGGATGGATGTATTGATAAAAAAAAGAGATAACATTACTTCCTATTTAGAATTTATTTTACACGAAATAGATAAGGAAGTAGTGAGTAGTTTCGAAATCATTACACCATCAAATCCCGCAGAAAGAGCTTCTCAATTATCGGTGTTACTTCACGGAGAAGGAAGTAGTTTGTTTGATTATTTGATGAAAAAAGGCGTAATTACAGATTGGCGAGAACCTAATGTTATTCGATTAGCGCCTGTTCCACTGTACACATCGTATGAGGATATGTATGACTTTGGTCAAATTTTGAAAGCCGGGATTTTAAATAAAACATGTCTGTGAATTATATAAACAATAGTATAAATTCCATAAGTCCTATTCATAGGTTTAAGCGTTACTTTGTAAAATACAAATTATAAAAAACATTTAAATTATGAAAACATTATATTTTATACTGCTGTCTTTAGTCGTTGTTTCTTGTCAAAATCAAGGAAAAATAGAAAAAGCGAAATTTGCTACTATAGATTCTATGAAAGTCGAAATAGAGAAACAAAGAGTTATTGATTCTATGCAAGTTGAAATGGTTAAAATAGAGCAAGCTAAAATAGAAACTCAAAAAGAAGTTATTGTTGTCAATCGTCAAGCGCCTGCGTCAACTGCAACGACGACAAGCACGACTACACAAAAGAAAGGTTGGAGTGGTACTGCAAAAGGAGCTGTTATTGGTGCTGGTGTAGGAGCTGCAACTGGGGCAATTATCAGCAAGAAAAAAGTTCAAGGAGCTATAATTGGTGGAGTTGCTGGTGCTGGAGTAGGTGCCGGAACTGGAGCGATTATTGACGGAAGCAAAAAGAACAAGTAAATTTTTTTTATAATATTTAAGAGTGTTTAAGTTTTATTGGAATTTAAACACTCTTTTTTTGCATTTATGAGTTAAACACAGCTTTTAATAGCTTTTGGTATTATAAAATAATCCAATTGCTAGTTCGAGCGCAGTCGAGAACCTTTATGATATTTCGATTGCGCTCGATGCGACAAAAAGTAATTTACTATTATAAAAAAACTAATACTTTCCCGTTATAATGTTTTAAGTAATTAATTGTATTACTTATTTCGATTTGTGACTAAACAATATTTTGATCGTTTTCTCGAAATCAAGAACGCTAAAAAACACTGTGGTTCATCTTGGAGTGACCGTTGTTTTATTTTTTATAAAATGAAGCGGTTGGAGTTTCTTTTCGGGCATATTGAAAACGATCAACTAGTTTAGGCAAACAATACCCATCAAGCCCATTTAATGCTACAACATTCCCTCGGTCAATTTGTAACCAGCCATCTTTATGTTCTAGTTCTTCTTCAAAAAATAAGCTTTCAATAGAAGCAATTACATGAATCGTGTCATTTTCCTTGATGTAATATTCGTTTACGTATTTGCAATACAATTGTACTGGACTTCCTTTTACAAATGGGATTTCAATAGCGGGCTTGTATTCTTCTTCTAAATTAGTTTTATCAAATTCAGAAATTCCCAGCTCGTAATTTGCCGATGTATGGTGTGCATCTGCAATCATGTTGACCGTAATATGATTTACTGTGAAATATCCAATGTCTCGGATGTTTTTGTAGGTGTCTCTAGGAACGGTTGTGGGTCTCATGATAAATCCTATCAATGCTGGAGCGCTTCCTAAATGTGTGACACTACTAAAGATTGCTACATTGGAATTTCCCTCATGGGATTTTGTAACTAATAAGTTAGCAGACTTGTAACCCGTGCAAGAATTGATTAAATTCAATCGTTCAACTTTTTCCATTTGGGAAATAGCCTCTTTAGATATATGTTTCATATTTTTATTTATTTAAAACAAATATACTTTTTGTTTAAAAGAAATTGAAATAAATTAAACAATATTAATGGATTTTATTTAAAATAGTTTTTTAAATACTTGAAATCTGCAATGCTATGAAAATAAATAGTTTAAAATAACTCGTAAATCTTATATATTTGTTTTTCAATTTATCCAATGATGAAAACACTTAAAAAAATACTTCTGGTTTTGCTCTCGTTTGTAGTTGTTTTAGCGGTCACCGTACTTGTATATGGTTATTACCTGAAACCAAAATACGACGGCAGTTTGCAACTGAAAAACGTTCAAAAGGAAACTACAGTTTATTTTGATGAATTTGGAGTTCCTCATATTTACGCATCAAATTCAAAAGATGCAATGATGGCTTTGGGTTATGTGCATGCACAAGATCGATTGTGGCAAATGGAAGTGATGCGTCGCATTGCTCCTGGACGATTGTCGGAAATTTTTGGTTCGGTAACACTCAAAAATGATAAATTATTTGCTGGATTGGGAATCGAAGAAGCTTCTGCAAAAGCAATTGCATCTTTGGATAAAAGCAGTCGCAGTTATCAATTGACAATGGCTTATTTAGAGGGAGTTAATCAATATTTAGAGGAAGGAACAACACCAATAGAGTTTAGCTTAATAGGAGTTAAAAAAGAAAAGTTTACCATTAAGGATGTTTATAATATCTTTGGTTATATGTCTTTTAGTTTTGCAATGGCTCAAAAATCGGATCCATTGATGACAGATATTCGAAACAAATATGGGATTGATTATCTCAAAGATTTTGGGATTGATGGTTCTTTCAATACGACAAGAATTAGAAATGCCAAAGACCGGCCACAAGAATACGCAGCTATTTCAAAATCGGTTGCCTTGCTTTTGGATCAGTCTCCAATTGCCCCGTTTATTGGCAGTAACAGTTGGGTAATTTCTCCAAAGAAAACGAAAAATGGAAAAGTTATTTTTGCTAATGATCCTCATATTGGGTTTTCACAGCCAGGAACTTGGTACGAGGCACATATAGTTGCTCCAGATTTTGAATTGTATGGCTCCTATTTAGCGGGGACTCCTTTCCCTCTTTTGGGGCACAACCGCCAGTATGCCTACGGTTTGACAATGTTTGAAAATGACGATCTTGATTTGTACCAAGAAGAGAATAATCCAGCTGATGCGAATTCATATCAAACGCCAGATGGTTTCCGTGCGTATGAAATTCGTAAAAAAACGATAAAAATAAAAGATTCTGTAGCGGTAGTTTTGAACGTAAAAGTGACGCGCCACGGCCCTGTTATAAACGACTTGATAGATGGTTTGCAGCAAGACAAACCCGTTGCAATGTCTTGGATTTATACACAGCAACCTATTCAAATTCTAGATGCTGTGTATACACTTTCGCATGCTAAAAGCAAAGCAGATTTTCAGAAAGGAGTTTCGCTAATTGCTGCACCAGGATTGAATGTGATGTATGGCGATGCCAAAGGAAACGTGGCTTGGTGGGCAACGGGAAAATTATACAAACATAGTCCAGGAGTTAATCCTAATTTTATTCTAAATGGTGCCAGTGGAAAAGATGATATTAAGGAGTATCTGGATTTCTCCAAAAACCCCTCGGCGGTCAATCCTACATGGAACTACGTGTATTCTGCCAACAATCAACCCGAAGCAATTGACGGATTTTTATATCCAGGCTACTATCTTCCAGAAGATCGTGCCAAACGAATCACACAATTGCTGAAGCCGAAATCAAATTGGGATAAAGCTGCGGTAGGAAAAATGATTTTCGACAATACTTCCTCTGTTGCCCCGGAAGTGGTTAAGAATTTAATCTCGAATGTAGATCAAACATCACTTTCTGAAAATGAAAAAAAAGCCTTAACTATTTTAAAAGATTGGAAAGGATCTAATAACCTTAATGATGTGGCTCCAACAATCTATAATAAATGGATTTTTAATTATTTAAAAAATACTTTCGAAGATGAACTTGGTGCTGAGAATTTTAAGCAGTTTTTAGGAACCCACATCGTTAAGCAACTAATAGCAAAGCAAATTGCCAATGAAAAATCACTTTGGTGGGACAATATAAAAACTAAAAATGCAAAAGAAACGAGGAGTCAAATTATATCAAAATCTTTTGCAGAATCAATCGTAGCATTAGAAAAACAATTAGGAGATTCCGTATCGGATTGGACTTGGAATAAAGTACATACAGTAGAACACGAGCATCCTTTGGGAAAAATTGCGGCTTTAAGAAGCATCTTCAATGTGGGTCCTTTTGAAGTTTCAGGCTCAACTGAAGTGATTAATAATCTGTTTTTTGATTTTACTGGTGATGGAAATTATATCGTAAAAGGAGGCCCGTCCACAAGAAGAATTGTAGATTTCTCTGACATAGAAAATAGTTGGAGTATCCTGCCAACAGGACAGTCTGGAAATCCTTTTAGCGCGCATTATAGGGATCAGGCAGAGTTGTATAATGCCGGTAAATTTAGAAGAATGTTGCTCAATAAAAAGGAGATTGTTAGAACGTCAACAAAATTGGTTTTTAAACCCAGTAAAAAGAAATAGTTTTTTAAAGTACCTAAAATAATAAATGAGTAATTTTGCCTAACTTTTTATAAAAAAAATAATGCAAACTCCCATAAAAATAGCGGTTGTAGGTTCTGGATTAGTTGGGTCTTTATTAGCTATTTATCTTCGTAAAGCTGGACATACAGTTCATGTTTATGATCGAAGTCCTGATATTCGGAAAATACAATTTTCTGGACGTTCCATCAATTTGGCTATGTCTAATCGTGGCTGGAAAGCTTTGGATGGAGTAGGAGTAGGAGATGCCGTTCGTGAGATTGCAATTCCTATGGAAAAACGCGCGATTCACTTAGTCGACAAACTTAATTTTCAAAACTACGGACAGGAAGGAGAGTCAATTTACTCTATTTCGAGAGGAATTTTAAACAGGAAAATGATTGATTTGGCTGAAGGCGCAGGCGCTGAATTCTTCTTTGAACATAAAATATGGGATGTCACACTTGATACTGCTACACTTCACATTGGTGAAACAGAGCGTGGCATTTGGGAAGATAAAAAATACGACATGGTTTTTGGTGCCGACGGTGCTTTTTCAAGAATTCGCCATCGCATGCAACGCCAGAGTATGTTTGACTATTCGCAAGAATTTTTATCTATTGGATACAAGGAATTGAATATTCCTGCAAATCCTGATGGGTCACATAAATTAGATAAAAACTCCTTTCATATTTGGCCTCGTGGCGCATACATGCTGATTGCATTACCTAATTTAGACGGTAGTTTTACGTGTACTTTGTTTATGCCATTTACAGGTGAGAATTCTTTTGAGTCATTAAAAAACAGGAAGTTAGTTGAGGATTTTTTCGAAAAAAACTTGCCGGATACAATTGATGTAATTCCAAAACTAGCAGAAGATTTCTTTAAGAATCCAACAAGTACGTTAGTGACAATGAAATGTTTTCCATGGACTTATAAGGATAAAGTCGCGCTAATTGGTGATGCCAGTCATGCGATTGTTCCTTTTTATGGTCAAGGGATGAATGCTGGTTTTGAAGACATTTCGGTTCTTTATGAAATGATTGAAAAGTATGGTGATGATTGGAAGTCCATTTTCTCAGAGTATCAAAAATCCCGAAAACCAAATGCCGATGCAATTGCGGAACTTTCGTATCGTAATTTTTTAGAAATGAGTTCTAAAACTGCTGATGAAAATTTCCTTTTGCAAAAGAAAATTGAAAAGTTATTCTCGGATAAACATCCTGAAAAATGGATTCCGCTTTATAGCCGAGTAACTTTTAGTGATCGTCCTTATACCGAAGCATTGGCTATAGGTGACTATCAAAATACAATTATGGAGGAAGTGTTGAAAATGGAAAACATTAATGAAATATGGGATTCAGAAGCAGTTGAAAATAAGATTTTAGAACTATTAAAATAAAAAAAGGACTCTAATTTTCGAGTCCTTTTTGGTGTTATTTGTTTTTTGTTGCTGGTTTTAATAAGACTCGTAAGGTGCTGTCGTTGTTGAAATAACTGAACATCCAATTGACAAAAATGGAGAGTTTGTTTTTTACGCTTAAAATCAACATCAAGTGAATGAACATCCAGGTAAACCAAGCTAGTCTTCCTTGAAAACTAAATTTTGGTAAATCAACTACTGCCTTCCGCTTTCCTACTGTTGCCATAGAACCTTTGTCGTGGTATTCGTATTCAATTCTCTGTTTGTTTTTTAGACTAAGTTTGAAATTGTTAGCCAATACCTTTGCTTGTTCTATAGCTACACTTGCTACCTGTGGATGGCCGTTAGGATATTTTGGCGTAGTCATAAAAGCAATATCGCCAAGCGCATAAATATTTTCTAGATTTTCTATGTTATTAAATCGGTTGACTAGGAATCGATTTCCTCTGGTAACACTTTCTTTGGGGATTCCTTCAAGAGTATTTCCAATAATTCCCGCTGCCCAGATAACATTAGTTGATTCGATAATTTCTCCGCTCTGCAAACTGACTGTGTTGCCGTCATAATTGTTTACAATGGTGCTTGTTTTTACAATTACACCTAGTTCTTCCAGGTATTTGCGTGACATTTTTTGTGAATCTACACTCATCGGGTTCAATACGTTTGGAGACCCCTCAAGCAGATAAATAGTCAATTTAGAAAAATCTTTATCTGGATAATCTTTTGGGAGAATATTCTTTTTCATTTCTGCCAAAGCACCCGCAAGTTCAACGCCTGTGGGTCCACCGCCTACAACTACAAAGTTCATTATTGCTTGAAGTTTTTCTGGTGGAGCAATTAAAGCATCTTCAAAAGTTTGTAAAATTTGGTTTCGAAGTTGTATTGCTTCAGGAACTGACTTCATAGGGAATGCAAATCTTTCTATTTCTGCATTTCCAAAATAATTCGTCGTACACCCAAATGCTATTATAAGATGGTCATACTCAAAATCAGCTATTGAAGTTCGTAGTTTTTTACTTTGTGTATCAACACTCAAGACATCGGCTATTCGAATACGAACATTTTTTGAGTGCTGAAATACTTTTCGTAATGGGAAAGAAATACTTGCAGGCTCGAGCCTTGCTGTTGCTACCTGATACATTAGTGGTTGAAATTGATGGTAATTGTTTTTGTCGATTAATAATACGTCAAAATTCGTATTTTCTAAATCTTGAGCCAACCGCAAACCGGCAAAACCAGCTCCAATAATTACAATTTTATTTTGAATTCCCATATCTAATATCTTTTGAGAGTATAAATATACACTTTATGGTGGGCTTAGTTTTCTTTATTAACGTTCTCTATACAAAATGTAGGTTTGTAAATCGCAATATATTACCAAGGCTCTTCAAAAGGATTGGAATACTACACACGCGTATTCTTTCCTATTTTTATTGATTGTGCAGCTGTTAGAATGATAATTTCATCTTCAATTATGAATGCTTTTTACCTTTAATACTATAGGTTTCTGCTTCAAAATCTGGCGTTTAAAAAGCCTACTCCATTTATGTGGCGCAATCATGTGAGCTATGAAAATGTCATGGTTATTTTTTGATGCTTTCTCGTGATGTTTCTACTGTTTTTAGAATTATTCCCTAAAGCTGGATGTTTTAATTTATTTTTTAAACATCTTTGTCAATACACCAAACGCACCTCTAATAAAGGTAGCACTTGTTAGTACTTTCAAGACTGATTTTCCAACGACACTTGCAGTGCTTGGTCCTTGATTTTGTTGTTTTTTGGATTCCTGTTTTTGTTCTTCTTCGGAAACTTCTTGTTCTATAACAGCGATTTTTTTATTTAACAATTCATAAGCACTTTCACGGTCAATCAGTTCGCTGTATTTTTTTACTAGTTTTGATTTGTTATTGATGTTCTGAATTTCACTCTCAGTCAAAATATCCATTCTGCTCATCGGGGCGCGCATCATCGTTGCGGCAAGTGGTGTTGGAATTCCCTTTTCATTTAATGCTGTAACCAGGGCTTCTCCAATTCCAAGGCTAGTTAAAACTTCATCTGTCTTGTAATATTCGGATGTTGGGTAATTATCTGCGGTTTGTTTGATGGCTTTTCGATCATTGGCTGTAAAAGCGCGCAAAGCATGTTGGATCTTCAAGCCTAATTGTGCCAAAACGCCACTTGGTACATCCATTGGGTTTTGTGTGATAAAATAAATCCCTACACCTTTTGAACGGATTAATTTTACAATTGTTTCTATCTGTTCTAATAATACTTTGCTGGCTTCATTGAAAATTAAATGGGCTTCGTCAATAAAAATAATCAGTTCCGGCTGGTCTGAATCTCCTTTTTCAGGCATTTGCTGGTAAATTTCAGCTAATAAGCTCAACATAAAGGTCGAGAATAACTTGGGTTTGTCTTGAATATCAGTCAATCGTAAGACGTTTATGTATCCTTTTCCATTCTCATCAATGCGCATTAAATCCTCCACATCAAAAGACATTTCTCCAAAAAATAGATCAGCTCCTTGTTGTTCCAATTCAATTATTTTTCTAAGAATTGTTCCAGTTGTGGAAGTGGAAATCTTGCCGTAATGTTCTTCAATTTCATCTTTTCCTTCTCCGGTGATGTAATTGATTACCTTTTTTATGTCCTTTAAGTCCAATAAAGGCATTTTATTGTCATCACAATATTTGAAGATAACAGAAACTACTCCAGCCTGAGTATCGTTTAAATTAAGTATTCTAGAAAACAAAACGGGTCCAAACTCAGATATGGTTGCACGAAGCCGAACGCCATTTTGTTCCGATAAAGTCAATAGTTCTACAGGAAAACTTGCGGTGGAATACGGGATATTGATTTTAGCATGTCGTTCCGTTATAAATGGTTTTTCTTCTCCTTCTTTTGCAATTCCACTAAAATCCCCTTTAATATCCATCATTAAAACAGGGATTCCAAAAGTGGATAATTGCTCTGAAAAAACTTGAATGGTTTTGGTCTTTCCAGTTCCAGTAGCTCCTGCAATTAGTCCATGACGATTTAAGGTTTTCAAAGGGACTTTTATAAATGCGTCTGCTATAGCTTCTCCTTCCAATATAGCTCCACCTAGAATGATACTCTCTCCTTTAAAATTATATCCTTCTGAAATATGTTTAATAAAATCCTCTTTTCTGCTCATAATATGTTATATTTAAATCAGACGCAAGATATTATATTTTTCTAAAACTAACAATTTTAGTGCATAATGCAGTTTTCCTGCTTTTATATTGTTAATGTCGCAAATTAGCACTTTGCTAGTTTTAAGGCTTTATATTAATGAATTGCGTTGATTGTTCATAAAAAAATAAATTATTTTCTATAAAACACTCTGTTTCTTTGTGTATATTGATACAAATGCAATAGCAAAATCTATAAATATGTTTTTAAAATAAATTTAATTACAAATAAGTTAAAAAAAGTTTTTTTATTTGAACTAAAAATATAAATTTGCTCTTCTACAAGTTTATTACAACTAAGATAAATTATTTAAAACTATTAAAATTAAAAAAAATGGCAAACGTTAAAAAAGAAAGCACTTCAAACGGAGGAGGAATGGTTTCAGGACTTATTATTGCAGCATGTATTGGTGTTGGTGTGTTGATTTGGAAATTTATTATGGGTTCTCCTTCGAATTTTGAAGGTGGAAATCCCGAAGGAGTTCCATTGAATACTTTGGGTCAAGTGTATCACGGAGGAGTTGTTGTGCCTGTGTTATTAGGGATGTTGTTAATGGTTATTGTTTTTTCTATCGAAAGATATTTTGTAATATCTAAAGCAGCTGGTAAAAGTAAATTAGATACTTTTATGACTAAGATACAAACAAGTGTTAAGGCAGGGGAAATTGACGAAGCTATTTCTTTATGTGACAAGCAGCAAGGTTCTGTTGCTAATGCAATTAAATCAGCATTGGTGAAATATATAGCAGTTAAGAAAGAAGGATTTAATAGTGAAGAAGCAGCAGAGACTATTCATAAAGAAATAGAAGAAGCTACGTCACTTGAAATGCCAATGTTGCAAAAAAACATGACCATTATTTCTTCTTTAGTTTCTTTAGGAACTCTTATTGGATTGTTGGGGACTGTGTCGGGTATGATTAAAGCGTTTGGTGCATTGGCTGCTGCTGGTACGCCAGATCAAGCTGCACTTGCAAGTGGTATTTCTGAAGCACTTATTAATACTGCAACAGGAATTGGAACTTCAGCTGTAGCAATTATCTCTTACAATTTCTTTACTTCTAAAATTGATGATTTAACGTATTCAATTGATGAAGCGGCTGTCTCAATTGTGAATACTTACAGAAGATTCAGAGGAAGTTTGAAGCAATAATTATTGATATTTATATCAATTAAAAAACAAAAAGAATGGCTAAAATAAATATAAAAAAAAATGCGGGGTCTACGGATATGACCGCGATGTGTGATGTCGCATTCCTTTTGCTTACCTTCTTTGTAATGACTTCAACAGCTAAAATTCCTGAAGCACTTGTTGTAGACACACCTGTTTCAACGGTTCAGACTAAATTGCCTGAAGCTGATTTGGCTACATTAACTGTTGGTAAAGGAAAAGTGTTCTTTGATTTGAAGGGAAGAGAAGTTCGTTTGAGAACGTTAGAGTTGATGTCAGAGAAATACAGTGTAGATTTTACTGATGAAGATAAAAAGATATTTTCAATGATGGATGATTTTGGCGTGCCAATTCTTAACCTTAAACAAATTATCGAAATGAAAGCTGGAGATAGGAGTAAAGCAGGACAGTCTGGTATTCCTACTGATTCGCTTGATAATCAGTTGAAGGATTGGATCTTTAATGCGCGTAAAGCAAACATAGAGGTAAATGATAAAGAATTGCAGGTTGCCATTAAGGGTGATGCAAAAGAAGAGTATCCAGCCATTAGAAAAGTGATGGATATTTTACAAGAGCAAAAAATCAATAGCTTTAGTCTTGTTACTGGTTTAAGAGGAAAAGATTTTTAATAAAAAAAACACACTATAATGGCTGAATTAAATACCGGCGACGGTGGAGGCAAAAAAGGTGGTAAGGTAAGAAGTCAAAAACTAAACGCAAAAGTAGATTTAACTGCGATGGTTGATTTAGCTTTCTTACTGATTACGTTCTTTATGCTTACCACAACGTTGTCTAAACCTCAATCGATGAACTTGGGGTTGCCAGATAAAGACCCTAAAGAAGACTCTAAAGACATGAAAGTTGATGAAAATCGTACGATGACCGTCTTGTTGGGAGAGAATAATAAATTGGTTTATTATATGGGTTTGTTGGCAACACCAATTGGTGGTCCAAAGGAGTTGGCTTTTGGAAAAGACGGAATTCGTAAAGAAATATTGTCTCGAAAAAAATCAGTTTTGGAATATACAGGAAAAAAAGACAAAGGAATAATTGTAATTATTAAACCTAGTAATAAATCAAAGTATAAAAACTTGATTGATATTCTTGATGAGATGGCGATTACTGGAGTTGAAACCTATGCTATCGTGCCTGAATTTGCACCAGAGGAACAAAAATTGTTAGAAGGAAAATAAGTGTAGTCTTATGACCCAATAACCTAATAATTAAGAAAGATGAAATTAGACATATTAAAGAATCAATGGCTTGATATCGTATTCGAAGGGCGTAATAAAACGTACGGAGCTTATGTGTTAAGAAAGACAAACAGAAAAACTACAATTAAAGCGCTTATTATTGGAGCGATATTTTTTAGTATTGCTGTGGCAACTCCTCTTCTCTTGAAATTAATTCCTGATGGAGAGGATAAGGATGTCGACATGGATATAAAAATCACTGCGATAAAATTGCCTCCTAAGAAGATGGAAGAGCCAATCAAAAATTTGCCACCACCACCACCGCCAGCTCCTAAAGTTGATGTGGTTAAGTTTGTGAAGCCAGTAGTAGCTAAGGCAGAGGAAATAACTGAAGAGCCGCCGAAGATTGTCGAAATGAAAGAAAAAACGATTGGTGCAACTGCTATTAAAGGAAACCCTGATGCTGTCTTGACTGTAGAGCCAGTAGGAACTGGAAAAGCAGCAGTAGTCGAAGAAGCGCCTGACAATCAAATTTACAATACGGCTGGTATCGAGGTGAAACCTGATTTCCCAGGAGGTATCGAAAAGTTTTACAAGTTTGTTGGTAATAACTATCAAGCTCCCGAAGAAGAAGGATTGAAAGGGAAAGTATATGTTACTTTTGTAGTAGAAAAAGATGGGTCCTTAACAGATATTAAAGTGATTAGAGATATTGGTTACGGAACTGGTAAAGAAGCTATTCGTGTTTTAAAGAAATGTCCGAAATGGACACCTGGAGAACAAAATGGTAAAAAAGTAAGAGTACTTTATTCATTACCAATTACGATACAATCAGCAGAATAATGTTAAAGCGCATGTTTGATAATTTGCAGAAGAAATCGCTCAAAGAGCGATTTCTTCTCGTTTTAGGAATTTTGTTTTTTTTAGCTTATCTTGTTTTAGGTTTATTTATTATCTTTATAAAGGAATTGCCGATAGTTATGGATGCCACTTACAGGATTGCATTTGGCATTATTCTTATTGTGTATGCCTTTTTTAGATTCATAAGACTTATTAACAAAAACAATTAGATCATGAAAAATTTTGCCGTAATTCCGTGTTTTGTGTTTTTTTCTTTCTTCCTTGTGTTTTCTTCTTGTAAGAATTCAGAGGAGCAAAAAAAAGATAAAGAGACAATTATTAAAGGTACAGTAACTATTCTTGTTGATGAAACCATAAAGCCTATTATTGATGATCAAGTGGAGGTTTTTGAAAGTATTTATCCAGCAAAAATAACATTAGATGTTAAATCTGAAAATGAAGTGGTTCGCTCTCTCATAAATGATTCGTCAAGTATTGCTGTTTTGTCAAGAAAATTAACAGCGGAAGAGCAAAAGATTTTTGGTGTTAGAAAAATTATTCCTAAGGTAACTTTCTTTGCTACTGATGGTATTGCTTTAATTTCTAATAAAAAGAACAAAGACACTTTAATAGCTTTGAATGATATTATAGCTTTTATGAAAGGAAAACAACAGAATGCTATAAAAGGATTAGTTTTTGATAATCCAAATTCTAGTACAGTACGCTATATGAATGATTTAGCAGGAGTGAAGGCGAGTCCAGATAAAGGAATTTTTTCTTTTAAAACAAATGAAGAGGTTATTAAATTTGTCTCTAAAAACGAAGGGATGATTGGTGTTGTTGGACTGAACTGGCTCTATCAACCTACCGGTGCTATGAAAGAAATTGTAAAGGAAATTCAGGTGCTAAGTGTAAAAAGTACGACAGGCACTTCATTTTATGCTCCCTCACAAAATAATATAGCTGAAGGGAAATACCCTTTGGCACGTGATTTGTACATCATAAATTGTCAAGGGACTACTGGTTTAGGAATGGGATTTGCTTCATTTGTTGCTGGTGACCAAGGTCAAAGGATTGTGCTTAAATCTGGACTCCTTCCTTTTCGTACCCCAGGCCGTCTAATTCAAGTGAGAACCGAAAGTAAAAATGAAAAAAAATAAATCAACTATAATAAATATGAATAAATTAAAATTTTTTAGTGCTGCATTAATGGCTTCTGCTTTTGCGAGTCATGCACAAGATATAAATCAAGCGAAAAAAGCTGTTGATGCCGAGCAATTTGAAAGTGCAAAATCGATCTTAAAATCAATTATTAAAGAAAAGCCTTCTAATGGTGTTGCTTATTATACTTTAGGGAATGTTTATCTGCTTGAATCCGTTGAGGATTCAGCGAAGATTTATTTTAAAAATGGTCTAAATGCTGGGGATGATGCTAAGCTAAATTATATTGGTTTAGGTCAAATGGATTTAGATAATAATGATGTTGCAGCTGCTCAAGCGAAATTTGAGTTGGCAACTAAAGACATGAAAAAAAAGGATTTTCAAGAGTATATTTATGTTGCTAGAGCATATATGAATGCTAAAAAGCCTGATTACAAAAGTGCCATTGCAATTTTGAATCGTGCAGCGATTAAAAACGGTCAAGATGCTCAAGTGCAACTTGCCTTAGGTGACGCGTACTATGGTGATGGGAAACAAAATGAAGCTTATGTTGCTTACAGAAGTGCTTTCCAAGCAGACAATACTTTGTTAAGAGCAAAAATGCAATTAGGAGTTCTGTTAAAAGGAGCGAAATCCTATGATGAAGCTTCAAAAGCTTATAATGAAGTGATTGCTATAAATCCTAATTATGGACCTGTGTATAGAGAATTAGCTGAAACGTATTATAAAATAGCACGTAACAAACCATCACAAGCTGCTGCTAGCTATAAAACAGCAATTGGATATTATGATAAATACATGTCTTTGACGGATTATTCGATTCATTCTAGAATGCGTCGTGCTGATTTTCTTATCTTAATGGAGGATTATGTAGCTCTTGAAGCTGAGGCTAATAAGATGATCGAATTGGATAAAGTTAATCCAAGAATTTATCGTTATTTAGGATATGCTGCGTACCATAATGGAAACGCTGAATTAGCAATAAAGTCATTAGAAAATTGGATCACTTCTCCTGGAAATAAAGCGATAGCGTTAGATTATTTATATTTAGGATTAGCAAAAATTAAAAAAGGAACGAGTGCTGATGGTTTATCAATTAATCCAGTTGATTTTAATGCGGGTTTGATGGATGTTAAAAAAGCTGTTGACATGGAACCCTTAGCAGTTCAAGATTTAAGTGCAGTTGGTAAAAAATTATTTTCACAAAAATTATACAATGAATCTGCCGCTGTTTTTGAATTTGGTGCAAATACTAAAGAATCTGCAAACTACTTGGATGATAATGTGTATTATGGTTTAGCAATTTTTTACGCTAATGTTAATATAGCGAAAGGTACAAAGGTTGACGCTGTCGCTTTACAAAAAGCAGATGCCGCTTTTGATAAAATACTAGTTGCATCTCCTTCGTATTTAGAGGCATACTTATATAAAGCAAGAGCCAATAGATTACTTGAGAAAGACGATGCGATGGTTAAGAACTATGAAGATTATGTTGCGAAAACTATGGAATTAGGTGCTGAAGAAATTGCAAAACCTGCAGTAAAAACTAAGTTAATTGAATGTTACAATAATATGGCGGCTAGTTTTGCAAATACAGACAAGCCTAAAGCTATTGAGTATTTTAAAAAAACGCTTGCACTAGACCCGTCTAATAGTTACGCTACCGAGTCAATAAGTATTTTAAAATAATATATTTCTTTTAATATTATAAACCGATAACCTTTTGGCTATCGGTTTTTTGTTACAAGAACTTCTTATTTAAATGATATTTTTAGCTATTGATTCAAAGCATTAAGACCGCTTTGAGTTTCTTTAATGTTTATCATATTAGTGGTTGTTTTCAATTTATCTCCCTTTCAAATTAGCTATCTTTGCACTTTAAATTACAAAAATGTTATCAAAAGAAATACAATTAGAGGTTAATAAAGGTGCTATGCTTCCGTTGATGGAAGAGTTTTACACTATTCAAGGGGAAGGTTTTCATACAGGCACAGCTGCATACTTTATTAGAATAGGCGGATGTGATGTGGGTTGTCATTGGTGTGATGTTAAGGAAAGCTGGAATGCTGAATTACATCCCCCGACAGGTATTGATTTAATAGTAGCTAATGCAAGTAAGTATTCAGAAACTGTCGTTGTTACTGGAGGAGAACCATTGATGTGGGATATGAATTTGCTGACACAAAAGTTAAAAGAAAATAATAGAAAAGTTCATATTGAAACTTCAGGCGCATATCCGCTTACAGGAATTTGGGATTGGATTTGTTTGTCTCCAAAAAAAAATAAATTACCTACAGAAACAGTTTATGAAAATGCACATGAGTTAAAGGTAATTATTCACAATAAGCATGATTTTATTTTTGCAGAAGAACAAGCTGAGAAAGTAAATTCGAACGCCATTTTGTTTTTACAACCAGAGTGGAGTAAAAATGATGAAATGACCCCACTAATTGTAGATTATGTAATGAAAAATCCAAAATGGCGCGTTTCATTGCAAACACATAAATATTTAAATATACCGTAAAAAAGGATTATATTTGGTTATACAAAACTATAACCAATGAAAAAAGTATTTTTAACTTTGGCAGTAATTTTTTTAGTTAATATTGCTAGTGCTCAAGACTCTTTTAAAGCAGATGCGATGAAAGTAATTGAAATGTCAGGTGCTGCAGGACCAATGCAAATGGCAAAGGACCAAATTTTACAAAGTATTCCTGAAGCTAAAAAGGTAGAGTTCTCTCAAGATTTCGATGCGTCTTTACCAGCTTTGTACGATAAATTAGCAACAATTTACATGGAAACTTATTCGCCAGAAGATATAAAAGCGATGCTGGCCTTTTATCAGTCACCAGTAGGAAAAAAAATTTCAGCATCAGCTGGGGAGCTTTTTAAAAAATCAACGGCAGCTGGTCAAGAATGGGGAACTGATTTGCAAACTATGATGATGAAGTACATGCAGTAAATAAGAGATTATATAGAGGCCCAAATTTTTCAATTTGGGCCTTTTTATTCTTTATATTATTTCTGATAGAATAGTTTTTATCTGTACGTTTTGAAACTTGGCCAATCAATTTAAAGCCAAACCAAAGCGATTATGGGACTTTTTTATTATCACTGTTTCTTTTATATAAGTTACCGTGAAGTTAATTTCTTTTTCTAATCAGTTTTTTTTTCAGATAGTCAAACGCGCTAAATAATCGTAATGTTCACCTTCAAGAATTAATTCGCATCGCAGTCCATTGGCGAAAGCAGCATTTTGTAAAGTGTTGTAATCAAGATATAGCCAAGGAAATGGTTCTTCTTTTTGTCCTTTATAACGTAGTGTAAATTGTAACTCTCCATAATAACCATTTGCAGGTATCTGGTAAGCGCCATCTTCATCTGCATCAAACATGTATATGATATCAGAACTGTCAATCAAGATTTGTCCGTCTGGTTTTAACAAGCTTTTTAGTTTTTGCAAATATTGAGCTGTGTTTTTCAAAGTTCCAAAAATACCAGTTCCATTCATCAATAGGAAAATTGTGTCATATTTATTAGCTGAAGTAGTAGAATCGATTTCGAGGATGTTTTGAAGGTGAACATTTTTTAATCCTCTAAGTTTGCAGGTTGCGACAGCACTGTAGGATATATCTATCGAATGGACTTCAAGATTTTTTTCATTTTGTAAATACAAACTATGTGCTCCGGCTCCACAACCTACGTCTAGCACTTTACCTTTTGCAAGTTGTAGTGCTTTTTGTTCTAATACTGGCATTTCTTTGTAGGAGCGAAATAAATAGGCAACAGACATTTCGTCCTCGTCAGATATCGTCGTTTCTGTTGTCAAGTCCTCTGGAGCGTTATTGGTTTGGAAGTCGAGAATGGCTTTGCCAAATAGATCTTTCATAGTTATAATGCGAGGAATTATTAAATCTAACCTCTTTATTTGTTATTATTTTAAATTTAGTGTCTGAAGTGATTACTTTTGCATAATAATCTTTAATATTAAAAATTGAAACCTAGTTTAAACGAGCTTCCTAAAGAAGCCAAAGATAAGCATATCGAAAATAAAAAGTATTTTGATAAGCTAAAAAAGAAGACGCCGAAAAATTTAGATTATGTAATGCAGGATTTGCACGATACTGAATTTAAAAAAACAGATTGCTTAAAATGTGCTAATTGTTGCAAAACGACTG
>JAGOJA010000084.1 GCA_017995345.1 Flavobacterium sp. | reverse complement strand
TGCCCGAATATACGGCAGAAACGGATGGTATCGGAACTTTACGTCTTTTAGAAGCGTTGCGAATTTGTGGTTTAACACACAAAACTAAAATATACCAAGCTTCAACTTCGGAGCTTTATGGAAAAGTGCAAGAAATTCCTCAAAAGGAAACAACTCCATTTTATCCTAGATCACCTTATGCTGTAGCTAAAATGTATGCGTTTTGGATTACTAAAAATTACCGCGAATCTTACGGAATGTATGCGGTGAATGGCATTCTTTTTAATCATGAATCGGAACGTCGTGGTGAAACATTTGTAACTCGAAAAATCACTTTAGCGGCAGCGAGAATTAAACACGGAATACAAGACAAACTCTACTTAGGTAACCTTGACGCATTAAGAGATTGGGGATATGCCAAAGACTATGTAGAATGTATGTGGCTCATGTTGCAGCAAGAAATCCCTGAAGATTATGTAATTGCTACGGGTCTTCAATATTCTGTTCGTTATTTTTGTGAACTAGCATTCAAAGAAGCGGGAATTGAAATTGAATGGCAAGGTGAAAAAGAAAACGAGAAAGGTATTTGCAAGAAAACAGGAAGCGTTTTAATTGAAATTGATGAAAATTATTACAGACCTGCAGAAGTAGAGACACTTTTAGGAGACCCAACAAAGGCCAAAACAGAGCTAGGTTGGAATCCAAGTAAAACTTCTATTGAGGAGTTGGTAAAAATAATGATGAAGCATGACTTACAATATGTAAAACTTCCAAGAGTATGCTAAAAAATTCTAAAATATATGTAGCAGGTTCTAATGGAATGGTTGGTTCTGCAATTGTAAGAAACTTAAGAAATAAAGGGTTCGAAAATATAGTTACAAAGTCATCAAAAGAATTAGATTTAAGAAGTCAAAAAGAAGTTTTTACTTTCTTTGAAACCGAGAAACCGGAATATGTTTTCTTAGTTGCAGCAAAAGTAGGCGGAATTTATGCTAACAACGCTTATCCGGCCGAATTTTTATATGATAACATGATGATTCAGAATAATGTGATTCATGCCGCACATGTTCATAATGTAGAAAAGTTATTGTTTTTAGGAAGTTCATGCATCTATCCAAAAATGGCGCCTCAACCACTTAAAGAAGATTATTTATTAACAGGTGCTTTAGAGCCAACTAATGAAGCCTATGCGATTGCAAAAATTGCAGGATTGAAAATGTGCCAATATTATAAACAACAGTATGGTGCTAATTTTATTTCTGCAATGCCTACAAATTTATATGGTATAAATGATAATTTCAACTTGCAAAATTCGCATGTTTTACCAGCTTTATTGAGGAAATTTATTGAAGCCAAACATAACAACGAGCAAGATGTTGTGGTTTGGGGTTCGGGTTCACCTATGAGAGAGTTTTTATTTGTTGATGACTTAGCAGAAGCATGTGTGTTTTTAATGATGCACTACAACGATGGTGAAACGATTAATATTGGTACAGGGGAAGATGTAACTATAAAAGAACTGGCAGAAACTATAAAAGAAATTGTAGGTTTCTCTGGGAACTTAGTGTTTGATGCAACAAAACCAGATGGAACTCCGAGAAAATTGTTAGATGTATCCAAAATAAATAACTTGGGCTGGAAACACGAAGTTTCGCTTAAAGAAGGAATCCAAAAAACATTGCATTGGATTGAGGAGCATAAAATTATTACTTTAAAATAAACCTGAATGGTTTCGATTAAAGTATAAATGTATGGCATTTTCATGCGTTTTAATTTTCAATTCATGGATAGCACAGTGGCAATTGTTCGAAAAGAAGAATACAGTAACCCAACTCCAAAAAATCAGTATATTTGGAAGTTATAAACACCTGCGTTAGTTTTTGAAAATTTCATTAAAAAAATACCTGCTCTATTCATCTGTATTTGCAATATTTACAGAGGCTTTTTTCTTTCATTTTATAATTGATTGGAAATTATTATATCTAATAATTTTTGTGAATTATGTCCTTTTGTTCAAAATTAAAAAAATAACCATTAATAAATATTTTGCTCTTTTATTATTGGGTCTTTTTTGTCATGGTATTCTAGCCAATATAATAATAGGCATTCCTCCAAATTATTTAATTGCTCAATTGCTGGGCATCCTTGTTATAGGAAATTATTATTATAATTTAATTCCAATATTTGAAAAAGAAGAAATTATAGACCTCTATTTGAAAATTTGTTTGATTGTCGCAATTATTGGCTATATAATGTTAACATTTGATTTGCAAGCATATGATGATCGCTTGCATAGTATTTTTAAAGAACCTGCACACTATGTAGTTGTTGTTTTACCGGCGTGCTATTATTATTTTAAAAAGAAGGAATATTTTTTATTCCTAATTCTCTTTGTTTCATTGATTTTGTCGAAATCTTCTCTTGGGTATATCGGGTGTGCATTTATTTTCATCATTCCCTATTTTACTTTTAAAAAGATGCTTTTTCTAATAATAACTATTCCTATTGTAGGAGTTATGGGGTTCTGGACTTATGAAAACAATGAGAATTTTAAAATGAGAATTGATGATACGGTGAGTTCTATAAATTCAATTCATTATGGGAAATTTCGATCAGACACTAACATTAGTTCTTATGCTTTGATGAGCAACTTATTCATTGCAAAATCTAACTTTGTTGAACATCCTCTAGGCAGCGGTCTTGGAAGTCACACGTATGTTCATAAAAAGATTTATTCTAAAAACATGACCCCACCAAAATATATTAAAACATTAAAATTACAGGATATAAATTCATCCGATGCCAATTCCTTATTCATAAGAATGTTTTCTGAATTGGGTTTATTAGGTTTAATTTTGATTGGATTTGTATTGTATAAATTCTCAATTTGTTTTAAATATGATGACTTAATAATAGCGCAAGGAATTTTTATTTATATCCTTTTAAAGCTCATTAGAGATGGTCATTATTTTTCTCCTGAAATTTACTTTTTTATATGGCTGTTATATTATTCTTTAAAGGACAAAAAAGATCAATACAAGCTTTCATAAAACTCATTTGTTTCCTTACAACATTTATACCAACTATACTTTTTTGACAGCTCAAATCCTTTTCCTATAAGCTCATTTCTAAAATTTACGTTTGATAATTGTTCCATTTTTTCTAAAAAATCATGAGTACTTAAATTTTTTAATAATAATGCTTTGTTTTCTGTAATTTCTTGATTAATTGCATTGTCAAAAGCTACAACCGGACAACCAGCGCGCATGGCTTCTATAATAGGGATCCCAAAACCTTCATAGTTTGAAGGATAAATAAAAGCATGTGCTTTATTGTATAAAATATTTAGTTCACTATTTGTAACAGATTCAATATGGACAATTCTGTTTTTTAATGTGTTCTGCGTAAATAATTTTGCTTCTCTATTGGAAAAACCGCCACCGCCAACAACTACTAACTTGTAATTTTTAACTTCATTTATTAAACGGGTAACAAAATCAAAGTTTTTATAGTTTGTTCTGCTTCCTACATATAAAAGAAATTCGTCATTAATTTTGAAGTTGTTTAAGAATAATTCATCTTCAAAGCTATAGTTTTTTATAGGAAAATAATCGTCGCTAACACCATTATAAATTACTTCAACTTTTTGGTTTTTATTTGTGGGACAAAACCTTTTTAAATCAGTATAGGTGTTTTTGGAGATGCAAATAACTCCTTTAGATCTCTTTATAGCATTATATTTTAACCAATTGTGGATTTTTTTGTTTACAAAAGGCGCATAAAAATCATGTGTAAAGTCATGAACAGTAGTTATTTCAATATGTTTTTTAGAACCTATTAATTTTCTATAAAAACTGGAATGATAAATGAATTTTTCGTTAGAATTATACTCTATTGGTAAAAGTCTGTTGAACAATAATATGGGATTGTCCTTATAAATAATTTTATCTGTAGTAATGTCTAATTGTTTTCTATGAAAATTTAATAGTTCTTTTTTCTCTTCAACAAACCTTAAATCATTACTTGTTTCACTCATTAAATATTTCGACAATTCAAACCAATAATTAGAAATTCCTCCATTTTTTGATTTTGAATAAATAATATTATCTAATATGATTTTCATACCCATAAAAATAATTGATTTGTATCAAAAAAAAAAATGAAACCAAAAACTTGATTTCATTTTCTTGTAGTAGTACTAAAATTAATTTTCTAACATAGCTTTTAACTCTTCACTACCCATAAAACTCGGTGGATATTGTTTGGAGTGATCTAAAACATACATAGAGTTTTGAGCATCCCAAGAAAAACCATCGCCTGCTAAAAAGTAAGTTAAATAATTGTCCTCTGGGCTAATAATTGTTTTATCACCATTTTTAATAGTAATACTTTTAACAACTAAGTTTTTTTGATCTTTGTTAAAACTCATAGTAATGCCAATGTTTTCAACCTTTTCATTTTCCGGAAAATTAAAAACAATTTGCTGTGCTAATGGAGAACCTTTTACACTTATTCCTTTTACCTTGTCGTAAAGAAAAGCGCCTTCTTTTTCATAAATAAACAACAAACTGTCATTTTTTTCATAGACCGCATCTATAATAACAGAATACATATTTACTTCAACATCTTTTTCAATAACGGGCTGTTTTTTTTCTTCCCCACAAGAAACCAAACATAAAGAAACTAAAACGAATAAAACAATTTTTTTCATTGGTGTTTTTAATATTAAATATTTGCTACAAATATAAAATTATTCTATTAATTTACAACAAATAAATAATGTGAAAAAAAAGGTAACTTTGCATTAAAATTTTCTATAAAAATGTCAGAAAAAAGACACATAACCATCATTACTGCGAATTATTATCCAGAAGATACCGCTATCGGATTATATACAAACCAATTTTCTAGATTTTTGGTTGAAAAAAACATGGCAGTGACCGTTATAACAGGCTTTCCTTGCTATCCTCAATGGGCTATTTATGAAGATTATAAAGCGTTGCCAAATTTTGTAGCAGAAGAGGTTAATGGGGTTAAAATTATAAGATACAAACAATACGTTCCGGAAGAAGTAACCTTTAAAGGACGTGTTAAAATGATGCTGAGTTTGTTTTATGGGACATTTAGAAACATCACTAAAATACCGCAAACTGATTTAGTAATTTCCATAATTCCTTATACACTTTCTGCCTTGCCTGCCTTCTTTTTAGCAAAGCGGAAAAAAGCAAAATTGTGGATTCATATTCAAGACTTTGAGTTTGATTTAGCATTAGATTCTGACGTTCTGAACAAGGAAAACTTTTTTTTCAAAATTCTTAAAAAAAGTATTTTTTCTTTTGAAAGTTATCTTCTGAATAAAGCCAATATTGTTAGTAGTATTAGCTTTAGAATGCTCGAAAAAGTGCAACAAAAATCCAAACAAAAAAACAACTATTATTTTCCAAATTGGGTTTCATCAGAAAATATAAATCCAAATAAATTTACACAGCATCCCTATATCGATAAGAATAAATTCACACTTTTATATTCTGGAAATATTGGTGAAAAACAAGATTGGGCTTTTTTGAAAGAATTATGTCAAATGCTTGTTGAAAAAAAATCTATTGAGGTTGTTATTGTTGGTTCGGGTTCTTATAAAAACAAACTGTATCATGATTTAAAAGCTTTTCCATTTGTTAAGTTTTTTGAACCCATTCCATATGAAGAATTAAACAATCTTTTATGTTCTGCAAATGTTCACTTCTTGTTTCAAAAAACAAAGGTTGTAGACACCATTATGCCTTCAAAAATTCTAGGGATGATGGCCAGCGAAAAACCATCTATTATTACAGGAAATGAAGCATCAGAGGTGGGAAGAATTATGGAAAAATCTGAAGGAGGTTCGTATTTTTATAAAAATAGTGTTTTAGAGGTTTTTTTAGAAATTGAAAAATTATCTAACAACACTGATCTTTGTGAAACAACAGGTATAAATGCACGAAAATTTATATTGACAAACTTTTCTGAGGAAAAAATCTTAAACGATTTGTATTCAAAAATTGAGAAAGAATTAAGCTAAAAACACATATCAATGAAAAAGTACACTTATAAATTGTTTCCTTTCTTAATTTGTGTTGTTTTTCTTTTTCCAATAGTAAAAGAAAATATAGCAACACTTTCTATTATACTTTTAGCTTTAAATTTAATTCTTTATAAGGTTTCTTCGAGAGATTTTAAATTTATTGAACGCAAACAACTGTTTTTAATAATCCCTTTTTTAATAATTAGTGTTTTTAGTGTTTTTTCTACAAATGCAAAAATTAGTTTAGTCCATATAAACCATTCGCTCTTATTTTTAATAGTTCCTGTAATATTTTCTTTGATTCCAAAAGAAATGTTTTCTTTAGAAAAACTACATTTATATTTTAATACTTTAAAGAACTTGTGTCTTTTGATCGCTTTTATCTACATTATTAGCTTTTTTTTAAACAATCCTGTTTGGAAATTTAATATCGAATTTCATAATGAATCGCCTTTTAGAAATTACATTTATAATGATTTCAAATGGTTTAAAATTCACCCTACTTATTATACAACCATATTAATTTTTTGTGTAGCACATGCATTCAACGAAGTGTTAGAGAAACAAAAATATTTTCAATTGCTATATGTTTTTGCTTTTTTAGGAATCACTTTCCTTTTATTAACAAAACTTACTATTGTATTAATGGTTGCCCTTCTGTTCTATATGTTTTTGTTTAAAAGCACATTAAGCAGCGTTTATAAAGGCGTTGGGATTTTAGCTTCAGTGCTGTCTCTTTTTATATTAGTTCAATATACACCCGGTATAAAAAACAGATTTGTAGAAGTGTATAAAAGTATCAATGTAAAACCAAAAGAATTAGCATTTGACTCTACAAACATTAGGAAAGCTATATTTGATTGTTCAACAAATTTAGTGAAAGAAAATTGGGTAACCGGAGTGGGTTTTGAAAACCTTCAAGCAAAACTAAACGAATGTTATGCGGCTAACTATGACTCGTCTTTTTATGAAAATCACAACTATTTGACGCATAATTATTACTTATACATACTTATATCGACTGGGATTTTGGGTTTTGTCTTTTACTTGTTTTATTTAGCTACAATTATTAAAATTAGTCTCAAATCAAATTTATTTTTATTTAATTCCTTTATAGTAACCATTCTAATTGTCTGTTTCATAGAGGATTTTTTCTACAGACAATATGGAGTGCTCTATTTTAATTTGATATTGATGTGCTTTATAAACCATATTGAATATAAAAAGCTTAGTCCAAATAAAATATCTACTGATTAAAATTGATTTTGTCTTTTAAATTCAGTTCCTGCATAAAATTCTTTGAGAATGTTGAAGTAAATTCGTGTTTTTTTATGTTTTACACTTCTCAGGAATGAAACTATAAAAATATAAGTAAATGAAAGCCATTTAATCAATGAGTTTTCTTGGATTTTACTCGCAAAATAGAATCTGTTTCTGGTGAAATAATAAAAAGAAAAATCAGATGTTTGTCCGCCTGTTGATTTACCTTCTTTGTGCTCAATAACTCCTTTAGTAAAGATATTTACTTTAATATTTTTAAGGTGACAACGCCATAAAAAATCGGTATCATCATAATAAACAAAATATTTTTCATCCATTAATCCTACTTTTTCAAAAACACTTTTATGGATTAGCATAAAACAAGTGGGAGCATAAGAACATTCGGTTAACTGATCAAATTGTCCTGTGTCTATTGTATAGTTATTGGTGTGAAAGCATTTAGCTCTGAATTTATTTATGTGTCCTGAAATAAACCATATTTCATTTGAGTCATAGAAATGAATTTTAGGAATTAAGATGTTTATTTGCTTTGAAACTGCTTCATTAATCATGTTTTGAAACAAATTTTCATCTTTAATTAAAATATCATTATTGGAAAGTAATATATAATCACAATCCTCTTTTTGAGCTGCTAAAATACCAACGTTATTTCCTTCTGCAACCCCAAGGTTAGTGGGAGAAGGCAAATAAACAATACGTTCCAAAATGTTAAATTTCTTTGCGTAATCATGGACTAACTTTTCGCTCTCAATTGATGCAGAATTATCAATAATATAAAGGATATAATCTTTGTAGCTTTGGGAACTTATACTTATAAAAAAATCTTCTAAAACTGTTTCACTTTTATATAAAACAGTTACTATTCCTATTTTAGACATTTGATTTAGCTTATTTAAACATTCCTTTTTCCTTCATTTCTGCTAATGATTTTTCATATTGAAGTTCGGGTAAGCTCTGTTTTAAAACCCATTTCGAAAAATTTTCTAAGCCTTGTTTGATGTTCGTTTGTGGTATCCAATTGAGGTCGTTTTTAATTTTTGAAACATCCGCAAAATTATGACGAATATCTCCTAATCTATAATTTCCACTAATTGTTGTAGGAACTTTAATCCCATAACATTCTTGTAATATCTCAGCAACTTCTAGGACGGTTGTTGCAATTCCTGTTCCCACATTGTAAGAATTGTCGTTAGCCGTTTCATTGATTATTGACAAATAAATTGAATTTACGACATCATCGATATAGACAAAATCTCTACTTTCAAGTCCGTCTTCAAAAATATTGATGGGTTTTTTGTTCAGTATTAAATTTGAAAACACACTCAGAATTCCGGTGTAGGGATTGGTTAGCGACTGTCCTGGACCATAGACATTTTGAAAACGAAGCGAAACTCCAGCCACACCAATGCTTTTACACACGTTTAAAACCAATTGTTCTTGAACTTGTTTTGTGATACCGTATATTGATATGGGATGAATTTTAGAGCTTTCGTCAGTTGCAACAGCTTTTAAGGCTTCACCAACATGCTCTGGTTCAAATTGCTTTTGTTGCATATGAACATCCTTTCGACTTTCTGGATAATGAACATTGTTTTTTGAATCGATATATTTTCCTTCGCCATATATAGATCTAGAACTTGCAATAACAACTTTCTTAACAGTAGTTGTGTGGTTTGCAATATAGTCTAAAAACAAGGCTGTACCTTTAGTGTTTACATCTACATATCTTTCAATTTCATACATAGATTGACCCGTGCCTGTTTCTGCAGCTAAGTGAATTATTACGTCTTGATTTTGAAGCGCTTTTTTCCAATCTTCAATGTTTCTAACATCTCCTTTTACGAAAGTTACTTTATCCTTTATTTTTTGATAAAGCTCCGATTTTTCAGGATTATTCCCGTGAATTTGTGGTGATAAATTATCTAAAACCGTAACTTTAAAGTTATTGGCTATCAACTTTAATGATAATGCGGACCCTATAAACCCTGAGCCTCCTGAGATTAATATGTTCATTTTGTTTTGACTTAAAAAGCAAATGTAAGAATATCAATTTCTATATAAAACTATTCCGTGATTTTTTCTTAATTATCTATCTTTTTCCACGTTTGAGATTCAAAGCAATATTTTTTTATGATTTTTGCAGGCGAACCAGCTAATATGCAATAAGGTTCAAAGCTTTTAGTGACTATAGCGCCTGCTGCAACAATACAATTATTGCCAATTTCTACATTTGGCAATACCTTTACACCATGCCCTAAAAAAGTGCCTTTTCCGATTTTTACTCCTCCTAAACTCTCCCATTGTTGCTTCATTATAGAGTGTTCCAAGTCTAGTTTTATTCCATGCGAAACATCAGAGATGTATATATTGTCACTTAAAACAACATTATCTTCAAGCACTACGGAGTTCATAGAATGAATGGAAACATTGTGTCCTATATATATATTATTTCCAATTTTTAAATTTGGGTGTCTCTTAGTAATTAAATCGGAATCAATGGCTAATAATGTAGCATTATTTCCAATAATAATATTATTCATTAATGAAATATAGTTTGGATTACTAATTGTAGGTAAGTATCCAAACTTGATGTTTTTACCATAATTCTTGAATTTCTTTTTTAGAAAAACAAGTTCACATTTGGTAAATAAATGAAATATACTAAATATTAATCTCATAACTTATTCCATTTATTGTCTTTATAAATACTTATAATCTTTGCTGGAGTTCCTGCTAGTATTGTATAGTCTGGATAAACACCTTTCATAACTACACTGTTTGCCGCAACTACACAATGTTTTCCTAAAAACACACCGGGTAAAATTACAGAATTGTTATATATTTTACAGGCTTCACCTATTACAACTTCTTGGTGTCGTATAGGTTGGTTTTCAATAGGAGTTAGAATATCTTCATAAGGATGAATAACATCTGTAATCGTTACATTAGCAGCAATAGCAGTATGTTTCTTTATCGTTATTTTATTGGCGCAGGTTAAATGTAAATTTTGTTGTATCGATACAAAATCTTCTAAAACAATTGATGGTGTAAATTTAATTCCTTCATATTCACTAACTCCTTCAATTCTAGCATTTTTACAAATTAAAACGTTTTTTCCTAATTCAATATATTGGGGTGTTAAATAATAGCAACTTTCAAGTCTTGTTCCCTTGCCATATTTTTTAAAAAAAGGTTTTAAAAAAATAAGATTCGAAAATTTTATGATTTTTCTATAGAGTAAATACGGATTTATAAGTACTTCCTTCATTTGTTTATTTTTTAAAAAAAGCTTGTTTTAAATCAATTACGTCTTTGTTTTTAATAATAAAAGGGATAAAAACAACAATTGTTACAATTATATAGCAACCTAATAACACCCAAGTATTGTTAATATAACTCGCAAAAACATTATAAAGCACAAAACTAAAAATCGTTACTAAAACAGATACAAAAAACAATATTACGTTATATTTTGTAAAAAGGTTTGTTAATGGAATATCTTTTTCTTTCTGATAGTTATAAAACAAGTAAAACGAGCTTATTGCAACGGAAATTGCCCAAGACACAATTACACCTTTTCCAGAAAAATAATATCCTAAAACATATCCTAAAATTAAATTCAAAATCCCTATCATAATTTGAGATTTTAAAATTAAATTTAAATTTCCTTCACCCACACAACTAAAATAGGCGGGTCCTATTAATATATTTACAAAAATGGAAGTTGATAAAAGCAACATTGAAAAAACAAATATTGGCTCCCAATGACCTATCCACAAAATGGAAATAATTGGTGTAAAAATAAGTAAAACAGAGATTAAAAGAACGTTTACAAAAAAAGTTATAGACATCATTTTGTTGTATAATTCTTTTAAATTTTCCTTCTGAGTACTGTTTGTATGGGCTACAACCGGAACCATCACTTGGTTCGCATTGACAATTAATGCCCTCACTTGATTCACTAATCGAGCCGCCATTTCATAATATCCAAGGACAGCTAAACCACCAAACTTACTAATTAATCCTTTTGTTATGGGTTCGTATAACATTTGAAATACAGATATAACTTGAAATTTTGCACCATAGTTAATTAATTCTCTGAAAATTTTATAATCCCAATTCCATTTGTTAAATATTGCAAGTTGGCTTGTGTTAATAACAAACAAAAGCGAGCCCACTAAAATTATTACAGATTGCAATACTTGGGCAATCGCAACACCTTTTAATTGATATATAGGAACCAAATAGTAACTAGAAAGCAATAAAAAAACAGAAGAAAATAAAAATAAAAAATTCTTAACATAATTCTTTTGAAAACCTTCCAAGGTTGATGTGAAAATTCCTCCAACAGAATTTATAAACAAACAAAGTAAAGAATAAGGCAATATTTCTAACGCAAGAGAAAGATATTTCTGTTCTACAACAAAGCCTAATATAACTTTACTGAAAAAATAAATTATAATTACAATTAAAAGAAAAAGTATAATAATAGAAACTAAAGCCGTAAAAATTAATTTCGGAATATCTTTTAAATTTTTTTTTGCGTTATAATCAGCAATGAATTTTACTAAGCCAGATGTAATTCCGAAGTTGGCTAAATTAGCGATTGAACTTGTTGCCAAAATGATGGACCAAACGCCTAGTTTTTCAATTCCGAGAGATTCTAGTAAAAACTTATATAAAAATAAATATACTACCCCAACAACCAAAACTTGTAAGATAGTAGAAATAATATTTATTGATATTCGCTTTTTTGAGTTGATCTCCATAAGAAAATGATGCTTACATGCTAAAAGTTATTGATTAATTTGCCTGTAGAATATTGCGTTACATTCGGAATTTGACTGGGATTGTTTTTTAAAATTACATTGCCCGTACTATAAATTTCGCCTGTTAGAATATTCTTAGGGTATATTATAATTTCATTCGACCCTCTATGAAAAAGACTTAACAGATTGTGTATCAATAAATTTTCTCCATAAAAAATCCCATTGCCCCAAGCGAAAAAAACGTGTAAATTCTCACTATTTCCTGACAAATAAAAGTTAGAGACATTGTTACTTTCTACATATAAATTACTAGTATTTAAAAGCAATCTAAAATCTCCTGTTCCTGCTCCATCACTTAAATCTACGGCATATAGATTCAAATTCGGATAATTTAAAACCCCATCACTTTTAATGTCTTGTTCTGTTTTACTGTGAATTTCTTCTAAATTAGGAGCGGTTACATAAACCACCGTCTGTCCGTAATCTCGAGCAATATTACAAGTTGAGTTGTCTTTTACTACTAACATATCACCTTGCATAGCAACATCAATATTATCTATAATTTTATCGTTAGTTACAATTTTCACTTCGTAATTTGGACCTTCTTTGATTACAAGACCAACACCATCATACACTTTTACTTTGGTAAAAC